>JAISKY010000164.1 GCA_031260745.1 Oscillospiraceae bacterium | reverse complement strand
GTGTAAATCATCATCGGTTTTCGGAGTGTTCTTGAAGAAATCCGCTAACGCGGCGGCATAGAAATGCGGCTGTGTCCTAGGCGTCGGCTCCGAAGTCGGCGTTGGAGCGCGCGTTGGAGTTGGCGATATAGTAGGTGTTGACGTCGGCGAAATCGCCGCCGTTTGAACAGGCGGGTTTGTCGCAGTCGGAACCGGAGTAACCGACAGCTCCGAGCCGCAAGCGGATAACAAGTGCGTCAGCGCAATCGCGAGCGCGATTAAGCGTTTCAAAGGGTTGTCCCTCCGGTTTGTGTTAATTTATAATTTATTATTTTCAATTACCAATTCTCAGCAGTATCGCGCAGACCTCGGCGCGAGTCGCGGTTTTACCCGGCGCAAACGTACCGTCCTCGTAGCCAGTAATCAGACCTTGCGCTCTCGCCCACTCCACGGACTCGGTAGCCCAACCGCTGATTGCGTCCGCGTCGCTGAACGGGTTGCCGATAAATACGGTTCCCTCGCCGCCTGAGATAATCAGTGAGCCGCCGCTCGGAGTCGTAGGGTTGCTTTGCGAGAACCGGAACAAAATCGCCGACATTTGCTCCCGAGTTATCCCGCCGTCGGGCGTAAACGCTCCGTCGGAGCCTAAGACGATTCCAAGCCCCGCCGCCCACGCGACGTACGGAGCGTAGTACGCGTTAGCGTCAACGTCAGTAAATCCTCCGGTTTGGTTTGGCGTAACGCTTGCTCCGGCAAGTCTGCCTAACATCGTGACGAACATCGCTCTGGTGACAGTTCCGCTCGGATTAAACTTGTAGTCGCCGACGCCTTGCGTGATACCGCGTTCAAACGCGGCGGCAATATAGGCGTTCGCCCAGTGAGTTTCCGGCACGTCCACAAATCTCCGCGAGCTCGGGATAGTACCCTCCGCCGTAACCGTACTTACGCCGTCGATAAACAGCGACGCGCCTGGAGAGTACACAAGCAAAGTCGCCGCCGCGCCCTCTGCGACAAAATAGCGGTTGTTTACTTCCGTCACAACGTCCGAAGCGATTACCGAGCCGGAGGTCAGATTAATCGTTTCACCCGCGGAGGTTCTGACGACCGCGACTCCGTCTGTCAGCATAAACCCCGTAAGTTCGCCGAGTTCAGCGCTCCCGCCCTCGCTCAAAGCGTAGAATTTCGCGTTCGGCGAATACTCCGAGCCTTCAGCGTTTCCGGTTCTCGCGCCAATTTTGGTTTTAAGCGCGTTTACTTTGCCGTCAATAACCGAGGACAGCGACGACTTCAACGCCGGAACGTAAGTCCCCGTTATGTAACTAAGCGGCACCATTGGGTCGGCTGACTGAACTGTAATAATCGGGAAAATCAGCGCCAGTAAACATAAAGCTACGATTCGTACACGTTTCATAATGTGACACTATACCATAAAGAGTCTAAAATGTCAAGCGAAAATGACACTGTAATTATTGGCTGAACGCAAATTTTTTCGGTTATTTCAATTTTTCTCTTGACATTCGGGGCGTTGTGTGCTATACTACTTGAAACGTCCAAAGACAGCAGGTTGCGTCAGTGTAATTCCTGCCGAGGAACTACTGGAAATTCAAAATTATAAATTCAAAATTATAAATCTCCCGGTGTGTTAAAATTCCGTACTATTTTATAATTTATAGTTTATAATTTATAATTGATTTAGTTCTCGTGTCAAAAATCGGACGCGGGATTTTTATTTTTCCGAAAGGAGGCAGCCGAATGGCAAACGCAAAAGTTCTAGCGCAAAAACAGGCGATAGTCGCCGAGCTTGCAGACAAGCTTAAAAGAGCGTCCGGCGGAGTATTCGTCGATTACACCGGAACTAACGTCGCGAAAGATACCGAAATGCGCCGCGCAATGCGTAAGGCAGGCGTAGAATACGCTGTAATCAAGAACACATTGACCCGATTCGCGACACAGGGTATCGGACTTGAGTCGCTTGACCCGATTCTAAACGGTCCGACCGCGCTCGCGCTAAGTTTTAGCGACCCCGTCGCGGCGGCGAAGATTATTAACGAGTACGCCGCCAAGCGCGATGCGACAATCAAGATTAAAGCCGGAATCGTAGAGGGTAAAGTTATCACTCCGGCGCAAGTTACCGCGCTTGCGGAACTTCCGAGCAAAGAGCAGTTAGTCGCTCAACTTGCCGGAACTCTTATCGCTCCGGTACGCGGACTCGCGACGGTTCTTAACGCGAACATTTCCGGGTTGGCTCGCGCGCTGCAAGCAGTCGCCGACCAAAAACAAGGGGAGTAATCCCACATTCATAACAAGTAAACACAATTTTAAGGAGAAAACAAAATGTCTGAGAAAATCAGCGGTCTGCTTGACCAAATTAAGGGTTTAACCGTACTGGAGCTTTCGGAGCTTGTACACGCGATTGAAGAAGAGTTCGGCGTATCCGCGGCGGCTCCCGCGGCTGTCGCTGTCGCGGCAGGTCCCGCGGCTTCTGCCGAGCCTGTTGAGGAAAAAACCGAGTTTGACGTCGTTATGACCAGCTTCGGCGAGAAGAAACTCGACGTTATCAAGGTCGTCCGCGCGGAGATTTCCGGTCTTGGTCTGTCCGAGGCGAAAGCGCTTGTCGAAGGCGTACCCGCGAAGATTAAGGAAGCTCTTGGTAAGGACGACGCGGAAGCCCTCAAGACTAAACTTGAGGAAGCCGGCGCGAAAGTCGAATTGAAGTAATCGGCGTATTACCGGACTTATAATCGGAAACCTGCGTTGCCATACGGCAAACGCAGGTTTAGTATAAAATTGACTCCGACGGCAGACTGGTTGTTGACATCTCACGGCAAAGGGTTTATAATGGTTGTAAGTCTATTTGCCGATGGAGGTTTGAAATATGAAAAATCTGAAAACTACTTCAATTGCGCTTATTGCCGCGATGTTGATAAGTTTGACCGCTCCGATTGCCGCTAACGCGAAACTGGTGGTGGTCGATTACGCTTTGTATACCGACATCGTTACGTACATAAACGGCTCGGCAATCAGGTCGTACAACATCAAAGGCTATACCGCCGTCGTCGCGGAGGATTTAAGCGATTACGGTTTCGAGATTATCTGGTACGCGGACGAGCGCGAGCTTTACGTTTCACTTGCGTTGAATCCGGCGGAGCGTACGGCAAAGTACACTCCCGAAGAAGTTCAACCATCGCAAATCGGGCAGCGCGCTAAGCAGGTTTTCGCGACTGACATCGTGTGCAAAATCAACGGTGAAGTGGTAAATAGCTATAATATCGGCGGCGAAACGATTATATACGTTGACGACCTCGCGAGTAAATTCGATTGCGACTACGTTTGGTCGCAAGGCGCGCGTACTTTACAGCTTGATTTAATAAAACCGTGGGCGACGATGGTATACAACGACGGCTACGATTACGAAACCAAAGATGGCGGTTTTTCGTTTACATTTGCGAACGTCAGCGAACCGGGCGGCGAAGCGAATTTCAAAATCACCGACGCAACCGGCGCTCACGCAATTTTCAAAAGTGTTTCGCTTAGCTACGAATATGTCAGTTTCAGCATTTACGCTAAATCTTTTGAGTACGGCTTTAACGCTGATTTCTACAACGCGCTTTCTCAGACGTATAACTTCAACTACGGTGAGCGCGTTAAGGAGGACACTCCGGAACGCCGCGCCGAGGTTTCCGATTTCTTGCGCGTTTACGTCAACGGCTCGTTAATCGGCGGCGAAGTATGGCGCGGTCAGGGTAGCAATCACTCGGACTACGAGTTCAGGTTCGATAACGCGATTGAGCTTGACCAAGTTTCGTCAATACGGCTGGAAGTCGGAAACGACGATATACCGTTCCGCACGTTTGAGGAAGAAATTGACGCGGTAATAAACCTGGAAATGTTTCACGTTTACGAAAGGTTTGACTGTAAGGACTACAGCGTAATTTACGGCGCGACGCAGGGAATAATGCACGCTTATTCGTTTATGTTTATTGTCTATCGTACCGGCGGACGCGCCGAGGTACTGCAACAACTGCCGCAAAATCCGGAGGGTTGGCATAACGATTTCGACATACGCGACCTTAAACTGAGCGACGACGAATCGACTATTACGTTTACCAGAACTTTTGAGGGGAAAGAATATTATTACTCCGTTAATTTAGCGGCGGCTATCATATCAGAAATACCAGTAAAGGAAAACTAATGACAACATCAAAAAGCAATAATCTTACCGAAGGACCGGTATGGAGCGTCCTAATACGTTTCACAATTCCGTTCCTGCTGTCCGGACTGTTCCAAGTCCTGTACGGCACGGTTGACGTATACTTCGTCGGACATTACGCCTCCGGCGCCAGCATCGCCGGAACGGCAACCGCAAGTCAGGCAATGGGAATGATTACGAACGTATTTATGGGACTTACGCTCGGCGGAACCGTGCTAATCGGTCAATATATCGGCGCGAAGCGCGAGGAAAGCGCGTCCGCGGTCACGGGGAATATGGTTATCATATTCGCGGTTATCGCCGTACTGTGTACGCTGATACTAACGGTCGGAAGTCCGTTCATAAACCGCGCGATGCAAGTTCCGGAGGACGCGTTTGACGAAGCAAACCGCTATATGATGATATGTGGGTTCGGAGCGGTATTCATTATGGGCTATAATGTTGTCAGCGCGATTCTGCGCGGGCTGGGCAACTCAAAAGCTCCGCTGTACTTTATAGCAATATCCTGTCTGATGAATATTGTCCTTGACTACATTTTCGTAGCGGTAATGCGCAAAGCCGCCGCAGGCGCGGCGCTCGCGACAGTTATCTCTCAAGCCTCAAGCCTTGTAATTGCGATGTTTTACATTAAACGTACCGGGCTTCCGTTTAAGTTCGGCATAGCTAACATCAAACCTGACAAAGCCGTAATCGCACGTATTTTCAAAATCGGCGCGCCTGTCGCGCTTCAAAATTCGCTTGTCGGATTCTCGTTTAGTATGATTACAGCGATAACGAACACATTAGGAGTTGCCGCAAGCGCGGGTTCCGGAGTCGTAAGTAAAGCGGTTGATTTGTGTATGATGATTCCGTCGTCGTTTTCAAGCTCTATTACGGCAATCACGGCTCAGAACGTCGGAGCGGGTAAGCCTGAACGCGCCTTGAAAAGTATGAAGTACGGGATTATATTCTCGCTTGTGTTCGCGATACCGTATTGTCTGCTGGGAAGTTTAGCTCCGGAGGTAATAATCCGGTTGCTGTCTAGCGACGAAGAAGTTGTACGTCAGGCGTGCCTGTATCTTATTCCGTTCTCGTGGGATTGCATATTGGTATCGTTCGTGTTTTGTATGAACGGTTTCTTCAACGGATTCGGGAAGTCGCTGTTTACAATGGGACACAATATAAGCACTACGTTCCTGCTCAGGATTCCGATTGTATGGTATATGAGCCGTCAACCCGGCGTAACGATGTTCCAGGTCGGACTTGGAACTCCGATTGCGTCTGTGGCGTCGCTGCTAATCTGCCTTGTGTACCTAAGAACGAAGTTCACAAAAGATAAACTGCTCGCGCAAACGGCGGTGGTAATGTAGCGTTTTGTCGAAAATAGTTCTTGACAATTGGGCGGGAATATGGTATATTGAGATATAGTTAACAACTACTTAACATTTATCTTAAAGGAGAAACCAAACAAATGAAGAAAATCTTTGCATTGGCGCTTGCGCTCGCGATGAGTTTAGCATTGTTCGCGAGTTGCGGCGAAACCGTCTCGACCACATCGCCCTCCGCGAGTACCGCTCCCGCCGAAAGCGCAGCTAAGTGGCGCGTAATCAGCGAGTCGTTGGCGTCCGAGGAATACGCAATCGGATTCCGCAAGGAGGACGCGGCGTTGACGAAACTCGTCAACGATACCCTGATTGAGATGAAAACCGACGGTTCGCTGGCGAAAATCTCCGGTGATTGGTTCGGCAAGGACATCACCACAATCCCGTCCAGTTCGTCTGACATTAACTACGTTGCGGACAGCGCGGATACGTCGGCGGAGCGTACAACTCTGATACTCGGACTTGACGCGTCTTTCCCGCCGATGGGCTATACCGACGAAGGCGGCAATATCGTAGGCTTTGACGTTGACGTCGCTAAGGCTCTGTGCGCGAAACTCGGTTGGGAGCTTAAACTTCAGCCGATTGATTGGGACGCTAAGGAGATGGAACTTAACAGCGGAAACATCGACTGTATCTGGAACGGTATGACCGTAACCGACGAACGTCAAGCCGCGATGAGCCTAAGTCTCCCGTAGATGAACAACGAACAGGTTGTGGTTGTTCTCGGCAGCAGTAATATAAAGTCGCTTGCGGATATGGCGGGTAAAAAGTTGATTCTGCAAGCGGGTTCCTCCGCCGAGGATGCGTTGGACGCTAACGCGGGCTTCAAGGCAAGTCTTGCCGAGTCCAACACTATCGCGGACAATATGACCGCGTTTATGGACGTGGAACAAGGCGCGTCCGACGCGATACTGCTTGACAGCATCGTCGCGAACTGGTACATAACGGAAAACAAGTAACATTCCGTACCGGCGAATTATTATTACATACCGTGGGGTACGGTATACCGTACCCCTACAGAGCAAGGAATATGGAACGAATTGATTTTCCAGCGCTTATATGGTCTATGTTTAGCGGAATGGGGACGTCGCTGGCGATATTCGGGCTGACGCTTGCGATTGCTTTACCGCTTGGGCTTGCCGTCGTCGCGCTGCAACAAGCTACGAAGCTACCCGACGTTAGTATCCCGCACGGACGTTTTTCGATTCGTAAATATCTGAAACTTATACTTAGGTTTATTGTCAGGGCATATCTGCTGATTATGCGGGGTACGCCGCTTATGCTTCAACTGTTCTTTTTTTACTTCGGACCGTATTACATATTCGGTATACGCGGAGCAGACAGATTCGTAATGGCGATTGTCGCGTTCGGCTTGAACTATACCGCGTATTTCGCCGAAATCTACCGCGGCGGCATTGAGAGCATATCAATAGGGCAATACGAAGCCGCCGAAGCGTTAGGTTTTACAAAATCTCAGACGTTTTTTAAGATTATACTTCCGCAGGTGATTAAACGTATTACTCCGCCGATGGGCAACGAGTTTATGAGCTTAGTCAAAGACACCGCGCTAGCCAGAGTAATCGCGGTCGCGGAGATGTTCGACGTCGCGGCAAAAGCCGCTTCAGGCTCGGCAAGTACGATTCCCTTCGTAATGGCGGGAGTTTTCTACCTGATTATGAACTCCGTCGTAGAACAAGGGTTCAAGCGCGCGGAACGCAAACTGGAATACTACAAATAGTAATTATAGTGAGGTACGAACTTATGACAGACGCGCCACTTATCCCAACTACGTCAATACTGTTTATGGCGGTTTCGGCGGTTATCTCTATCGGTCTGCCGATTTTGCTGTTAATCGTATCTATGAAGAAGTTCGGCGCGAAAGGCGTCCCGTTTATTCTCGGAGCGGCGGTATTTATCGTGTTCTCGCTGATTTTGGAGCAAGGGCTACACTCCGTCGCGCTGAAACCGGACGGCATTATCCGCAATAACGCCGCGCTGTTCGTGTTATACGGAACACTGGCGGCGGGAGTGTTCGAGGAAACCGGGCGGTTCATAGCGTTCCATTTTCTGAAACGCAAAAATTACAGCGGAGTAGCGAACGCGTTATCCTACGGCGCGGGTCACGGAGGAATAGAAGCGATATTACTCGCCGGTCTGACGATGATAAGCAACATCGTACTAAGCGTAATCGCGAACCTTGGTCTAACGTCAGTACTCGGAAGCGTGCCGCAGCTTGACGAAGCTATTAACACGTTTGCAACTGTCAATCCGGCGTTGTTCTTAGTCGGCGGTCTTGAGCGTATCTTCGCTATTACGATTCATATATCATTATCCGTCATAGTATGGCACTCGGTAATGTCAGAAAAAGTTTGGCTGTTTCCGATTGCGATTCTGCTTCACGCGGCGATTGACGTTCCCGCGGCGTTAGCTCAAGCGGGAGTTTTCAGCAATATCGTTATTATTGAGGTACTCGTAGCTATTAGCGCGGTTGTACTTGCCGCGACAGCGTTCGCGGTAAATAGAACATTCTCCAAACCGGAGGAAATAAGTGAAAACTAACGAAATACTAACCGTTAACAACATACGCAAATCGTTTGGCTCGAATTTGGTGCTTAACGACATCTCGTTGACCGTTAGCAAGGGCGAAGCGCTTGCGGTTATAGGACCGAGCGGCTCCGGTAAGAGTACGCTTCTACGCTGTATCAACCAGTTTGAAACAATCGACAGCGGCGAGATTCTCGTGGACGGCGAGCCTATGGTTACTACTAACTCGGATAACGCTCCCGTGTACGCCGACAAAGCCGCTTTGCGGAAAATTCGTCTGAAAATCGGATTGGTGTTCCAGAATTTTAACCTGTTTCCGCATTACAGCGTACTGCGTAACCTTACGGAAGCTCCCGTAAGCGTGTTGAATATTCCGAAAGGCGACGCCGAGGCAATAGCCTACGGGCTTTTGGATAAAATGGGGCTGTCCGAAAAAGCCGAGGCGTTTCCGTATCAGCTTAGCGGCGGTCAGCAGCAGCGGGTATCAATCGCCAGAGCGATGGCGCTCTCGCCGGAGATACTGTTTTTCGACGAGCCTACCAGCGCGCTTGACCCGGAACTTACCGGAGAAGTCTTGAAGATAATCCGCTCATTAGCCGACGAAAAAATGACGATGGTGATTGTAACTCACGAGATGGCGTTCGCCCGCGATGTCGCTGACAGCGTGATATTTATGGACAGCGGAGTTGTGGTAGAGCGCGGTTCGCCGGAAGAAGTATTCGGCTCCGCGAGAGAAGAACGTACTCGCCAATTTTTGGAGCGTTACACCAGAGGATAGTTCAGTTATAGCTAAGGTGTTTTAGACCGCGAATAGAATCGCCTTATAGCGCGGCGTTATTATTATGTTCATACGCAATTTATTTTTTAGGATTGAGGAATAATTATTATGGCGTACATAGGAATGGAAGCGACCAGGTATTTTGATTTTGAATATACCTGTGAGCATTGCGGAAACAAAAATAAAGGCAGCTCCTCCGTTAAAAGCGAATCCGGGTTCAACGCAATCCCGCCGCCCGGCGCAAAAGGAGTCCGAATTAGCGCTGGAGGAAGAACAACTTACGGAGCAGCCGCAGAGAATCATTTACGGACGCAAAATTGTCCGAAGGTTGAACGCGAGTGGGATAATGGGCAATATCCGCAAGGTGTTCGCGGTAGCGGCAAATGCTCAAAATGCAAGGAATATCAACATTGGAGTTCCTATTTTGACGAACCGCCCGGCGGATATGGAACCGCTCAAAAAACTATTGATATAGATTTTGCGTGTGGTGTCGCGTTTTTCTTTTTAGCCGTCTCTTTAATTATCTCGGTTATTGTTATTAAGATTGTCGCGCCGCCAAGCGAAACAGCTTGGTTATTAGTGATATTAAAAAGAGGCGATGTCTGGTTAAGAGTTGGAGCAATTACGATTCTTAGTTTTCTGATTAGCGGGTTGCTTCGCCCGTTATATGCGCGAACGCAATTACCAAAATGGGAGAAACGAAAGGAATTGATAGAACAAAAACCTCACTTGAACCCGACTTTTATTTCGTGGGCAGAAAAGGTATATCTTTCTTCGTTTCATAGATAGAGTAAATCGCGCATAAATAGCAGATTCTTATATGTTATAGTAATCTGCTATTTATGTGTGATTAACGGTTGTTAATTAGTTACAATTCTCGCGATGTCGTTGAACAGCGTGAACGCCATTAGTCCTAGTAGGAGAATAAATCCGCCCGCGTGGATATAACTTTCGATTTTGCGGCTGAACGTACGTCTGGTAAATTTCTCAATCAGCGACATTATTATGGTGCTGAATACTCTGCCGCCGTCAAGCGCGGGAATCGGCAGCAAGTTCATTACGCCGAGGTTAACCGCGATAAACGCGAAAAAGTTCGCCATATTCTGAGCCGCCTCTTTCACGCTTGCCGATTGAGCCGCGACTTCTCCGACTGCGGAAACAATCCCTACCGGACCTGATAAGTCCTTCAGACCCGCCTGTCCGCTGAACAGCATTACAAGACTTTCGTATATTAGTCTGACAAAATACAGCGAGTTAAGCCACGCCGCGCGCAGAACCTCCAAGACGTTAAGGTTTTGCTCCGCCGTCGCCCACAAAATTGCCAAAACGAGATACCCGAAAACGAAGTTCGCCGCCGCTCCGGCTACCAAGATAATACACCTCTGCCACCACGGTTTAGCGGTAAAGGAGCGCGGGTCTATTTCCGCCGTTTGCGTTAAGCCGCTATCTGCCTGCGCCGGTTCGGCGTCACCGTCCTCGCCCTCCATAGCGCAATAGCCGCCGAACGGCAACACCCTAAGCGTGTACAAAGTTTCGCCGCGCTTGTGTTTCCATATCGCAG
>JAISKY010000105.1 GCA_031260745.1 Oscillospiraceae bacterium | reverse complement strand
TATTGCCGACAATGGTAATTAACGCTATGTTTTCGGCGCTGACTTTTGCTTTTTTGCAGCTTTCCAGCGCGAGTGAACCCAACGCGGCTCGAATATCCCCGCTCAAAGCGTCTACTCCGTTTTCCAGCGAGTAGTTAATCCGCATAATTACGTCGCCGCCGTACTTAGTCTGCGGGTTCAGCAGACTTGACGTAGCAAGCTCCGCGCCCGTTTTCAGGTCGATTAAATATGACGCTACCGTTGTAGTTCCGATGTCATACGCCATCGCGAGTTTATCGGTCAGGTCGCCCTCAACGTCGGGATTAAGTTCCACATTACGAGTAATGCCGCCCAAAAGAATCCGGTGTCCGACCGCTTCGTGCGACAGCGTGACGACGCAGTCCTCGGACGGCTCGGTCTGACAGGCGAGAACCTCGCGCTCACCCTGAGAGTCCGCCAGTTTAACAAGACACTTCTTGCAAACTCCGCGGCCGCCGCAAGGCGCGTCCATCTCTACCCCGGCGGCGATAGCCGCTTGCATTACCGTCGTACCAAGCTCGACCTTGATTGTGATTTCCGACGGCAGAAAAGTTATTTTGAACATTTGGCTTACCTCGTTACTTGAACAAATAGCAGCTTACGTAAGTAATCGTGCTTTTGCCGTAATAATACGGAATGTTGTTATCCTTGCAGACCTCGGCAATAAGCATACCGTAGGACTCCATAGAGCTGGTCTGCTCGTCGGGGAAGCGGCAAGGTTCGTCGGGGTATGTGCATTTCTCGCAGCGTACGCATCCGCCCGCGCCTAACGCCAGCATTTCATCGCCTTTGAACGCGCCGCGCAGATGCTTGTAAAATTCGTTAACGTGTTCGCCGTGAAGACGTCCGGCCTCCATCATACCCTCGCCGTCAAGCTCGTCCTCAAGCTGTCCGGTGGTTTGTACGATAACTCCTCGCGGATAGCTTAACACGCGCTCGGAACACTGTTCGATTGTTCCGCACGCCGGCGGACAAATCCACGTAGTGTTGTACGCCTTGCACACCTCGCACATATCGCGAACCTGCGTTTTGCAGTCGATGCTTTTGGGGTCAAGCGGAGCCGCCGCGGTAAATCCGTGTTCAAGCGCCGATGAGATTATGGTTTCAGTAGTCATTTTTGGTTACACCGCCTTAACAAAGTTTATAGTAGAATGATAATAAAATTATACAATATAATTAGTGAATTGTAAATAGGCAAAAAAAATTTTATAAAAATTAAAAAATTACTTGACAATTTTGTAAAGTGTGTTATACTGATTGGCGTAATGCACAATAAGTTTGTGCAAATAGACAATGGTCGAACATCAGGAAACCTAGGAGCGGGGGCGCGCCGCTTTTAGGGATTTGATGTTACTAATTCCAAGGGGGATATTGCTTATGCGTCTCAGCGATATTAAGAAAGACTGGTTACGAAACAAGTCGGTCTATTTCCTGGCGTTGCCTATGTTGATTTATTTCATCATCTTCAACTATGTGCCAATCGGCGGCATAATGCTCGCTTTTGAGGAGTATACCGCTCGCGGCGGTACGCTCGGAAGTGAGTGGATAGGCATCAAAAACTTCATCACGTTCTTCTCTACATATTATTTTAGTAGGTTGATGAGGAACACCATCATTACCAGCCTTTACAATATGGCGGTAAACTTCCCGGCACCGATTGTCCTTGCGTTGCTCCTAAACGAAATGGAGAACCAGATATTCAAAAAAGCCGTACAGACGATGAGCTATATGCCGTACTTCGTTTCGACGGTTGTTATCTGCGGAATCATTCAGGACTTCGTCGGAATGAACGGTCCGATTACCGCTGCTCTTGTGAAAATCGGCGCGTTAAGCGCACCGCAGGACTTGTTGGGAATCAAAGCGTTTTTCCGTCCGATATTTGTTATCAGTAACGCGTGGCAAGGCACGGGGTACGGGTCGATAATCTTCCTTGCGGTATTGTCAAGCGTTGACCAGGAACTGTACGAGGCGGCGAAGATAGACGGCGCGGGTCGTTGGAAACAAACGCTTCACGTTACAATTCCGGGTATCCAAACGATGATAATGATGATGCTGATTATGCAGGTTTCAATGATTCTTAACGTCGCGATGGATAAGATAATTCTGCTCTATCGCCCGACGACATACGAAGTCGCGGACGTCATTATGTCATTCGTTTACAGACGCGGACTTATGGAAGGCGCATACGGGTTCTCTACGGCGGTTCAGATATTCAACTCCGTAATTAGTATGCTGTTGCTTGTTATCGCAAACGCCACCAGTCGTAAGTTCTCAGAGTTCAGCTTGTTCTAAAAAATAACCTAAAATAACATTAAGGAGGAAAATAACATGGGTAACAGATTGGATATGGTTAGCAACCTTGAAGGCGTTGACTTAAACCGCCACGATAAAAACAACATAATAAAAGATACTCCGGCGCGAATAGGCTTCAAGGTGTTCAACTACATACTTTTGGCCGCTCTGGCAATCGTCTGTCTCGCGCCGCTGTGGCACATACTGATGTTGTCGTTCAGCAATCCGAATATGATTGCGCGTACTACGGGAATGGTGCTGTGGCCGTTAGCCGGAACTGACGCTCGCGGAGGCGATTTACCGATGACGGCGGGCGGATACCTGATTGTTCTGAAAAACAGTTCATTAATTCGCGGTTACGCGAACACAATCTTCTACGTCGGCGCGGGGTGTTTCCTAAGCATCGTATGCGCGGCAATCGGAGCTTACTGCGTATCGCGCCGCACCCTGTTCGGCGCATATCTAATCATCATTATGATGGTAAGTATGTTCTTCAACGGCGGAATGATTCCGACATATATGGTTAACAAGGCGCTCGGACTGGTTAATACTCGTTGGGTTATCGTTCTAAACGGAATGTTAAGCGTTTTCAATATCCTCATTTTGATGATGGCATTTAATAACTTGCCTCAAGGCTTGGAGGAATCCGCTCAACTTGACGGAGCGGGTCACTTTACGATGTTGTTCAAGGTTGCGTTACCGCTGGTTAAGGCAAGTATCGCGGTTATCGCGCTGTTTTACGCAATCGGAAAGTGGAACGAGTACATTACCGCTCAGATTTACATTCGTAATCCTAAGCTGTTCCCGCTTCAGATTATTTTGAGGCAGATATTACTGGACGCTCAAACCCCTGCCGGAATGGATACCGATATAAGCGCGGTACTCGGAAAGGAAGGCAACGTACAAGAACTGGTAAAATACTGTACCACAATCGTAGGAACCGTACCGTTGCTTTGTATCTATCCGTTCATTCAAAAGTATTTTGTTAAAGGCATTATGATTGGCTCGATGAAGGGTTAATCGCTTACAGTTGCAAGCAAAATTAATTCACTGTCGCGTCAACTGACGCGGCAGTTTTTTGTTTCTGTGTATATTTTATATAGTTGAGGGAATTTTAGAGACGTGAATAGTTTCAGACGCGCGTTTCTTTTAGCCGATGACCGGTATTGACACGCCGCGGCGAAGCGTCGCCGCATCCGATTTTCGGAGAAAACGCTTTTTGAATACGAATTGAGAATAATGTTGATTATTACTCTTGTGTTACAATTGCGGAATTTGCCTTGACAAGTTAAAATTTATTCAGTATAATGTTGGCATAGCGGTCGGGGCGCATTGGTAACTAAGCGACGCGTAGACTTCGTCTTTGTCGTCTTGCTCAATTCCAAGATAGCGTTGCGTAATCGAAAACGAGCTGTGAGCGTAAATCGCCATAATAACCGCCGGAGAAGCCCCGTTTTTCCAGGCGTGATAACCGAAAGTCTTACGCAGACTGTGGCAGGAAACTCTACCGAGTTCCAGCGCGTCAGCGGCGGTGTGAATGATTCTGTACGCTTGTATCCGGCTGATTGCGCGTCCGGTTTTACGGCTTTCAAACAGCGCGGAGGTTGGATTTAACTTGCTCGACGTGGCGAATAATTCTAACGCGGCGATTGCGTCCTTATTCATAGCGACAATCTTAGGTTTCTTGGTTTTTTGCTCGACAACGCTGAATCTTTTGTACACTCTGCCGAGTTCAAAATCGTATACATCGTTCCAGTTCAGGCGCAGCAAGTCGCTGATTCTAAGCGCGGTATGAACGCTCATAACAATCAGCGCGTAATTGCGAAACTCGCCGCGATTTAAGTAATACTGCGCGAGTTCCCTAACTTGATTTTTGTTTCTAATCGGTTCGGTTGCTGCCATTTTTGGTTTTCTCCCTTAATATAAGATTATTGTGTCCATGTAACATTTTATCCAAAATGTTACATGGACATTCAATATCCACTAAATAAAGGCATCAGCCTGTTTATGAAGCTCGGTTAATCAACCGAGTTTTTTCTTTTATAACCCCTATAATACCCCGAAATACCTATCGAAAAGTGTGAATGTAACAGAATGGATAAAATGTTACATTGGTGTTCGTCCAAATAAAAAAACTCTATCAGGAGGGAAAACACCTATGAGTAAGACTAGACGTCTACTCGCGCTAATCCTCGCGCTGGCAACCGCGCTTGTGATGTTCACAGGCGTAACCGCGTTCGCCGAGAACGAGGACGAAACCGCCCCCGCCGAAGTCGTAGACGATTTCGCGGGAGTGCCCAAGGACACGGAGGACTATGAAGCCATTACGGTGCTTCACGCCGCCGGAATTATTGACGGCCGCGACGATGGTACATACCATCCGGCCGACAAAATCACTCGCGCGGAGGCCGCGAAACTGATTGCTTACGCCGCGCTTAGCGCAGCGACAGCGAGCAGACTGCCTACAAACGCGGGAAACACGTTCACCGACATAGACGCGGCGAACCAGTTCGCGTCAGGCGCGATTGCGTATCTGACACAGCAAGGCGCTATCAACGGCACCAACTACGAGCAAACTTTGTTTGACCCGGGCAGTGACATAACCGGCGTCGCCGTTATGAAGATTCTGCTTGGCGTACTTGGTTACGGCGCAAACGACGAGTTCATCGGAACGCTGTGGGAGACCAACACGATTACCCACGCCGCGGTTCTCGGACTTAGCGCCGGCGTTGATTCCGAGTACGGCGCGCCCGCGACCCGTAAGGACGTTGCGCGCTACATCTTCACCGCGCTGACGATTCAGCGTGTGTATTTCGACGACGTTACGCACACATACGTAACCGGAGCGGTCTACGGCGAAAGAATCGTACCGTCATACACGCTCGCGCCGTCGTACGGATTCTTGGATATTGAAACCCAAGTTATCAGTGCAACCGGATTTACAGCTCTTAGCAATACTGGGTATACAATCGGTTCGCAGGCGCCTGTAACGACAGCTGTAGTGGGTTATTACACATCTACTGGCGTATTCACAACGGTAACCGGTGCTGTACCCGCCGCGAATTTGGCTGGCGTTAAAACAATTGTCACAGGTCTTTTTCCTGATGGTAGAAGTGACGACCAAAACGGAGATGGTGTTATTGACGCTAGCGACCGGGTTCTCAACGGTTATTCGCCTGTTTTGTCGCAGACGACCGAAGAGTACCTAATCACCCCGGCGCGTCTTGATTCGCTGATGCAAATCAACGGACTAAGCCGCGTACAGATTGAAAATGAAACCGTCAACCGCGACGACGCGGGTCAGCTTATTACTCCGCTTGGCTACCTGTATTATCGTTGGGAAAAAGCCGCCACTAAAGTGGGAATCACCGAATGGGCGCGTGACGTAGCCAATGAGAAAGTCATCGGCGAAACCGTCATCAACCCCGACAGGACGAACGCGGCGGGTCCGTTCCTTAACTTCTATGAAGGTCTGGACGGAAAGCAAATTCCGCTCGTAAGCACCAAAACATATCTGCCCTTTACCTTTAAGACGTTTGTCAACGGCGGACATTTCAGAGACGCGGACGGCATCGCCGCGCTTGCCGGAATGACCGGACTGAAAGTTGTCGTACTTGACCAGCGTTTGAGCGGTGTCGGCGTTTACAACCCGGTTACCGGAAACTTCAACTACGAAGGCAAGTCACTGAACAACTACAACACGTGGGAGTTCGACGGCGAGCCTGATAAACTGGTCGCCTACTACGAAGTGTACGGAACAATCCGTAAAGTCGCTAACAGCCCTTACGGTACTACTTACACAATCGAAGTAGCGAGCACCGACCCGCAGACATTTGGACCGCATCGTATTAACTGGACAAAAGACGAAGTTACCTACACCGGAGCGGCCGGATTGTTCTCAAAAGACGACAAAGTGCGCGTAATCGTGCAGTTGGATTCCACAAAAACAGGATTGGGAACCACCGCAAGCCCCTATATCTACACTTTGGACAATCAGGATTCGATTGGTTTGGCTAAAGCCGTAATCCGCGTTGAAGAAGCGGAAGTTAAATCAACGAAAGTAAACAGCTACGGTTACACGAAGCCGGCGTACGCTCAGGACTTCTGGAACGTAGCGACAAAGTACAACCACGTACTGCTCGCCGCCGATAAAGCCGATAAGACCTGGATTAACTTCACGTATATCAATTGGCTCGGAAGCACTCAGTACGGTAATACTAAGAGTGTGAAGAAACTGGTTGTTGACGAAAACGGCTATATCCTCAAGGGTCTTGAGGAAGCGGAGACCGGAAACTACGGTATCATCACGAACATCTATTATACTTCGCTGACAGACTGGACATTTGACGCTGACCTGGGCATTCTCAAAGGCGACTCTATCAGAGTTGACCCGGCGAGTTTGTGGAAGTACTCGTCATTGACCAACCCGACAAACGCCTGGAACAAATACCTTGATAAGCTGAACGCGAAAGTCGGTATCGCCGTTGAATACGACGGACTTGATATGATACGTATAGCTCCTACCGGATTTGTTACGGTGACGACGAAGGGTAAACTTCCCGGCGCGCCGAATACGCTTCCTGAAATTGGCGACGGAGCGTTCTGGGTACGCTTTGAGGCGGACTTCTACGGCGAACCTGTGGGAACCGTTGAAACCTCAAAGACCAATTTCGTGACCGACCTGTACGCGGGCGATGAAGTATGGTACTTCACGGCTACCGATAACTCCGGCGCAACCTACCTGATAGGCGCGGCGGCGTGGGCGGCCGGAAACGGCGTACTCGGAGTTCCCGGCGGCGACGTACGTCCGTACGCGGACATTGTCTACAATTCCGATGTACAGCGTTATCTGACGCTGACCGGAACGGACAGCTACGCGATTGGCTCAGGCGAATCCCTGACGATAACAGGCGCTCTGACAATCTCTGATGACGCTGTATTAAGCATTACCGGTACAGGTAACTTAGTAATCGCTGACGGCGCTGTAGTTGACCTTACCGGAGCGGACATTGGCGGATTTGGTAGTGGTTCAGTCGCGGCGATAAGCGAAACCGGACTGACTACGACAGAAGCAGGTTTGATTTCCGACTTGTTTGACGCTCTTGGCATGGAAGTTGGCGCGAGTTTGAAGTTGACTGTTGAACAACTGGAAGCAACATTAAATTCAAACGATTATTTCAACGCTAACGCGGGTGTTGTTACGTTCACGAAAACAACAGCCGGAAACGCTTACTCGACGCCGACCGTAACAGGCAACGCTTCGGGCGCGTATCATACGCTTGTAACGTCAGTTACTGCGACTGATATTAATCCGGCGACTGCTACAAGCGTTATAGCGGATGTAACGGTTACATCTCTGGATATAAATGCTGTTGCCACCTATGCAGCTCCGACTTTGAAGGCTGGTCTGCAAACTGGTGACGCGACATTTGCCGATACGTATGCTTGGACTCTGAGCGACCAAGCTATTGCGTTGACTGTAAATGGAACTGGAACCGCTTTCGTTGGCGCAACAGAGGCGTTTACTGTACCGGCAGGTACAGCGGCTATCATTGACATTGCTGCTCGTACTACAACCAATGGCACACATAATGTCGGTGTAGCGGCTACTTATGAAGTAACACAGGTCGCTGGTACGGGCGCAAACTTCGACCTCGCCCCCGTACTTGCGGTTAGCAACACAGTGGTGGTGGTATAATCTCACGCGCAACGCAAAAACCTAACTACGCGCAAGGGGCGGCGGAATCCGCCGCCCTATCGTTTGTACCACGGATATAACGCTGAATGGAGAATATTATGGAAACAAAAGTTGGCTTAGACAACTTGGCGCGGTATATATGCGATGTAATCGCGGACGCGGGTCTGACGTTTCCGTTGGACGTGACAAAGGCAAATATGGCTCTGCTAAGCGCGGGGCTGAATTACTCCGACCTGGGCTACGAACGCTGTAAGGATATGTTCATCGCGCTAAGCGGGTATTTCGACTTGTCTCACCCGTATCCGTCGGCGATGTTCGTGGACTTGAAAGGCTCGGTGAAAATAGAGCGCAATAAAACCAAGCCTGAAAATAACGCGAATATATTTCAGCGTTATTTCGGTATCAGCCTGACTGAGAAACAGAGTTACATTCGGGAACTGCACTCCGATATATATATGAAAGACAAGGATATGAGCGCGATAGTGCTTGGGAAACTCACCCAACGCAACGAGTTCAACGTAGACGGTTGGAGTTCGCTCGTCGCGTTCGCGTACCACAACGCCGCGGAACGCCGCGCAATCAGAATCAGCTCGGATAAGAAATATCTGTGCTTCGACCTGGACTTGAAAACGGTTAAAAACGAGAATATCTATCTGCTTGCCATCAGGAATAACCGTGACGGCTTAGAGTGGATATTAAGGGGAATAGTCACCAAAACGTCGTACAATTTAGGCAATATTGTCAGAGATAAATTCAAGGACATTTGAGATAAAACGTAAAATATGGAAACTCGTCTCTGTTATATTTTCAATGCTCACCGCTGCATACTATTCTTGCAACAGCAGTATTTTGACTAACAGGTAAATACAAAAAGCCGGAGGTTTCAAAATTGAAACTCCGGCGTTTTTGCTGTGTAAACTCTGAAATTTGAAGAAGTTTAGCTTATCCTTTGACAGTTCTCAACGGAGTTTTATAACTGTTTGGCGGTTAGGATTAGTTCGCCGTCCACGAGGTTAAGCTCTGTTCCCATCGCTTCCGACAGAGTACGTACGGATTCTATTATTTCGCCGCCCTCTTTTGAGTCAAACGGCGCCGGCGCGATTTGGTTATCCTCGCGTCTGAAACACGGAACAACGCGAACCTTTGTTACGTTGCGTCCGTCTAACGTGAGAAACGCGACCATACCCTTTTTATCCCAATGCCTGATAAACCACCAGTCGAACGCGAAATTACCCATACTGTAGAAGATTGGCTTCTCTTTGTAGAACTCAACTCCCTGCGGTCTGTGAGGGTGATGACCCATTACGCAGTCCGCCCCGGCGTCAATGGCGGCGCGGGCAAATTCTTTTTGGTACTCCAGCGTTTCGGTTGAGTCCGTAACGCCCCAATGACACGAGAGGATTACAAAATCCACTTGCTCCCGAAGCTTTTTTACGTCGTCAAGCATTTCCGCTTTTTCAGCGGGGTCAAGCCACGTAGTTACCCTCGGAGGAACTCCCGGCATTTCAATGCTCCTCGGCGAGGGAATTATCGACATCTCCGCCTTGACAGTAGCCGCGCCGGGTTTTTGGGCAAGCGCCGGAACATACATCGGGTAATAGACGCTCGTATAACTTAACAACCCGAATTTCATACCTTTTTTCTCAAATATCGCGGGTCGGCGCGCCGCCGTAATGTTCTCTCCGGTTCCTGCGTGAGCTATACCCGCCTCGTCCAACGCTTTTACCGTACAGACGATGCTTTCCGGATTACCTGATACGTTTGACGCCGTACCTAGCGCGTCAAAACCCATAGATTTCCACGCGAGTATGGAATCCGGGGTTGAAAGACCCCAGTCTTTTTTGTAGGCTAAATCCGGCATATCCTTGTTGGTTGATGGACTGTCGTGTACAGGACTTTCTAAGTGACCGATAAGCGCGTCCGCCTTTCCCAGCATATCCCTTACGTCGTCAAACGCCGTTTCGGGATTAGGTCTGTTTACGTTTGTTTCCCCTACCAAACCTAAAATTATTCCGGCCATTCGTTGTTCCTCCCTCGTTAGGTAAAGTTATAATTAGCATAAAATTACATAATTTGTATAATTATTGCTATTCCATTCCCTTGAGCCGATTCCGGCGCATTGTGCAATATCACAATAGACTATAGTGCAAATTCACAATAACGCGCGCGAATATTAAACCGCTATATTGCATTTTACACCATAGCGGAGGATATTGCAATCTTTATTTTTATTCATAGCGTGTCGAAATTGGAATGACAGATGTCAAAAATCTACTTGACTTTTGTTTGCCCGCGTACTATTATTAAATTGTTAATAGTTGTTAGCAAGTAAATAACAACTGTATATCCAAAATCTATTAATAATATAAGGAGTGCAAAGAAAGAATGGCAAAGGTAAGACTACCCAAACGATTGGTGCTGATACTGCTCACGCTAGCGATGACCGTATCACTGTTCGCCGCGTGTTCAGGGAGCGGAACCACAGTTACGGACGCGCCGGCTGCGACGGCTACCGCCACCCCGGCGGCGACTACCGCCCCGGCTTCAACGGACGCGCCGACAGCTACAGAAGAACCCGCGCTGACTATGCCAATACCCGTTGAACTGCCTCACGCAGGCGATAGTCTCGCGGCAGACGCGAACGGCGTCGCGAAATTTGCGGTGGAGGACGTGGGTTATGGCATTTTCGCATCAGAAAACTATGACTACGAACTTCCTCTGTCAACGAACTCAGATGTGGAACTGAGTATGTACTACTGGCTGTTCGATCCTATGCTTCAAACAACAGACAGTATGAGGGATATGCCGTATCAAACGTATATCCGCGACAAGACAGGCGTCAACCTCAATTACATAACATTAGCGTTCGACGCGGTACAACCCGCGTTCCAGATTGCGCTTGCGGCCGACGACTTACCTGACATAGTCATCAATCCGACAAGTTACTATACTGCCGGTACTCAGACACAGTTGGTTGACGAAAACTACTTGGTTAACCTGTATGATTACAGAGCGTATATGCCGAACTATTTGTACCAAATTCCGCGTTTTGAGTACGATATGGATATGGTCGCGCAGTATTTTGTAACTCCTGAAATTATGGTCGCGATGTGGGGATACTACGAGAACCCGACGCCTGACCTGGCAAATATGTTCAGGGGTGATATTCTTGAGAACATCGGCATTGACATTAAAACGATTAACACTTATGACAAGGTTTACGATGCTCTTGTCAGACTTCAGACTGAGGGTGGCATCGCGAATCCAATGCAACTGTACGGTCCGATGATTGAGGGTGTGCCGGGAGCGTTTTTCGCCGGAATGAACACATCAATTTACATCGGAGCAGGAGTTCCGGCTTCTCGCATTGACAATGGCAAGGTAGTGTATACGTTAACCGAAGAGCCGGATAGAAAAGCAGCTGAACTCCTCAACAAATGGAGTGTCGAGGGGTTGATTGACCCGAACTGGCAGGAGAGCGGAACTGCGAGTACGTCACGCGGTCCGGCGTTGCTCAACAGCCAAAACGTGTTTTCTCAAATCGCGCCGGGAGTTACGGCGGATATGATTGTTGAAAGCGGCATCCCCGGTTATTACTGGGCTTCGTGTCCAAACATCGCGGAAACCGAAAACTATGAATTCCGTTACTCCAGAGGTATGAAACCGTTGAAACTGGATTTTGCGAGTTGGGGAATCAACGCTAAATGTAAAAATGTTCCGCTTGCCATTTCATACGGCGATTATTTCTACAGCGAGGAAGGCAAATTTGACCTCTCTTGGGGTACAGAGGGAGTAAGCTATTACTACGACGAGCAAGGCGCTGTTTCGTGGACTGACTTTATGCTGGACCGCGTTACCATTAAAATGACAATGTTTGCGGGAAGCCATTTTATCGAAGTGGGGTTAGTTGACCGCGCTCGCGCGTACGCATACCCCGAAGGCAGAAAGCTGCGCGAAATGATTATGGCGTATGTTATTCCTGATTATCCGTTCAAAGGCGGCAACGACTGGCCGAGTACAGCCGCCAAACCGACAGATGAGAAACTTAGAGAAGTAGCGGCGTTACAGGGCGACATAGGCACGTACATTTCAGAGAATTATACTCAGTTCGTTACAGGCTCTAAGCCGTTGAGCGAGTGGGACGCCTACGTAACGGCGGTCTACAATATTGGTCTTGGCAGAGTTCAGGATATTTATCAGGGCGTGTACGACAGTTTCATTGAGAAATATCCCGATTACAAGCAGCCCGGAGTATAACACAGTTAAACAGTTAGCATTATTAAGCGCTTTTCTTCACTCTGACGGTACGCGGATTGTACCGCAGGGTGGAGAAAAGCTAAAAAACAATTTATTCAAGGAGAGTACATAATGAAATATCCAAGACCTGAATACGGAGACCCGTCGGTTCCGATGATAGAGTCCGAGATTTCCTATTCGCCGATAAAACTGAAAACTCCTAAGTTTGATACGCCGATAACGGCGAGAGAGAATTTCCGGCGCTCCGCCGCTCGAGATAACCCGCTGTGGGTTCCGAACGGGCTGACGGATATGCAGTCGCTCGGAGCTAACGACATAATCAACCATCACGTACGCGGAATGCAGGTTCACACCGATTTTCTCCGCAGAGCTACGGAGAACTATGACTTCAAGGACTGGTTCAACACCGACTGGGAGATGGTCGTAAGCGCGGGCGGAGCGATGCTAAAACCCGGCACTAAACTTCTTGAGGATATATGCGACTGGGAAAAAGAAATCGTATTTCCCAATCTTGACGAGTGGGGACTTGAAGAAAGAGCCGCCGAGTATATGAAAAACTACAATCCGGATAAGATTATGCACTACGACATCGGTCGCGGTCTTACGGAGCGTCTGGTATCGCTTACCGGAGGTTACACCGACGGAATGATGGCGCTCGCGCTGGAGCCGGAGGCTTGTCTGGACTTTTTTGAGCGTTACGCGGATTTTGTTATTGAGTTGTTCGACCGTATAAACTCGTTGTATCCGCTGGATTTGTTAACCTATCACGACGATTGGGGTACGGAGCGCGATACATTTTTCTCCGAGAAAATGTTCGTGGAATTGGTGCAAAAACCCACCGCGAGAATAATAGACCATGTCCATTCTAAAAATGTGGTTTTCCAAATGCACAGTTGCGGAAATGTAACCAGGTTTATCCCGTACGTCGCGGAAATGGGCGCGGAGTTCTTGCAAATACAGCGTAGAGCCGTTGATATGCCTAAGCTGAAACGCGAACTCGGCGATAAAATCGGATTTATGGCGTCGCTTGAGGGCGTTGAGTTCGGCGTACCGATGTCCGACGCGGAAATGGTCGAGGCGATACGCCGTACGGTTGATATTTACGCTCCGGGCGGCGGAGTTTTTATGGCGCTTGGGTTCGGCGACCCGAAACAGCAGTGGCTGGCGCTATCGGAACTTTACGCGTACAGCCGCGAGTTTTATGATAAGGAACAAGGCAGAGATTAAAATACAGCAAAGGAGTACACGCAATAATGAACATCAAGAAGATTCTCAAAGAGTTAGCGGTAAAAAACGGAATGGATATGTGCGGAGTGGCGAGTGTTGACCGATTTGAAGGCTCGCCCCCAGGAACTCACCCGACCGAGATTCTACCCGGCTGTAAGTCTGTAATCGTAATAGGCGTAAGGTTGCTTGACGGTATAATTCAGGCTAACTTTCGTAGCTTCGAGGACGGACGCGGCGACTTGAAAGGGCTTTACGGTCAGTACGGCTACGCGATACTTCCAAACTTCGAGCTAACATACGCGTGTTACGCGGTGGCTCAGGCGGTGGAGCGTTATCTCGGCGAGGTCGCGACCCCGTTATCCACGGGACCAATGACGATGGGCAGACAAATCAGCATACGTCACGCGGCGGTGGCGGCGGGTTTAGGCGAGTTCGGGTGGATGAGCATCGTGCTTACGCCGGAGTTCGGACCGCGCAATCGCTTCGGCGTAATCCTGACGACCGCGGAACTTGAGCCTGACCCGATGTACAGCGGTGAGCCGCTGTGCGACAACTGCGGAATTTGCGTAAAAGCGTGTCCGATAAAAGCAATCGGAGCGGTTGGCTCGGAGGATAAGCACTCGTGCAAGCTCGGCGAAAAGGAATACACCTACGCGACAATTGATATGGCAAAGTGTTTCGTAGTCGAGCACGCTATGCGTAAGGAGTACGGCGGTCGGGAGGATTTAGTGGAAAATGACGCATCCGCTCCGGAGATATTTGAGGCTCTGTCAAAAATGCCTGCAAGCGGCAGCGGTTTACAGCATCAGGACTCGTGGTACTGCGGACGCTGTCTGTCGTACTGTCCCGCCGGTAAATGGAAAGAACACTTCAAAGAAAGGGAACTCTCTAAGGGGAACCCGCTGAAATAATGCCTGAACAATAACAGAACGGAGGAACTATTATATGGCACTAAAAATGCCGAACCTAACTGACGAGGAAAAGAGAATGCTCCAGGGCGAGGAGGGCGTCGTCAAACAGAAGTGTATGCAATATCTTGTGGAGTTGTGTCAAATCGCGGGCGCGGACCGACTTGTTGACCTTGACGGCACAGGCGATATGCACACGCCGGGACTGGGTATCGTCACACTGGAAGAAGTTACCGAGTACGCCGAAAAGGGCGGCAGATTCGCGATACCGACGTTCGCGGACAAATCGCCGTTTGGTATCGCGATGACGCCCGTTCACGGTTGGGAACTGTGTACGGTTTGCGTCGGCAAAAATCCGAAAATGCCTAACAGCGACCCGCAAATCCACGAAAGCTCAATGCAGGAGGACACATTCAAAATTCTGCGTAAGATGGGGCTGATTACGACGCACTCCTGCGCGAATTACCTTACGATGTCGTATCTGCCGAGCGTAGGTCAGCACTGCTCGTGGTTCGAGAGCAGTCAACAACCGTATTGTAACGCGACGCTAGGCGCGAGGACTAACTTCGACGGCGGATTCGCGACCTGTCTGTTGGGCAAAGCTCCGTATTACGATATGCACATCACGGAG
>JAISKY010000061.1 GCA_031260745.1 Oscillospiraceae bacterium | reverse complement strand
GTACCGCAAACTCCGCACGCCATATTGCGTATCAGCAGTTCGCCGTAATCAGGCTCGCGAATCGGAACGTCGCGCAGTTCAAATCGTTTATTTCCCAGAAAATATGCGGCTTTCATATTGAAAGACTCCTGTTAATATTTTGTACCGCTTTAGCGGCGGATATATATAGTCCGCCGCTACGGTTTCGTTTTTTTATATTGTCAGTTCAACTTTCTTGTCGTCGTCCATAACCATTGAGGACAGCATATCATTATTGAACGTACGGGCGGGCAGCATACACAGCAGATGAACCTCGTCCGCGTCAATCGCGTACTGACTGCCGTGGATAACCAGCGAGTTCAGTTTAACGAACGTACCCTTTGGCACGATGAACGCTTCAAGTTGGTCTGTACTCCAATGCTCCGGCGCTCCGAACGCCGCTCCGAACGCCGCTCCGACATAGATTATCACGTCGCCGTCAATAGGAAGTAAGCCCTCGCAGGTGTGAGCGTGAGCCTCCATAAACGCGACTATGTTCTTATCGCCTTTTTTGACGCTGCATACTGAAACGGTAGGAGAACCTCCGAACTCCAGCGTCATAACGTCGGGGAAAAATCCAAACGGCGGCATAATCGACTTTTTAGCTAAATCGTCGGTATCGAGCAGATTCTGATACGCTCCGTATCTGGCGAATCCCTCCGGAGTAAGGGCTTTTGCTTTTAGAGTTTTCATATTGTTTTGACCTTTCTATAAAAATGAATTACAAACTGTACGTTCCCTGTTCGTGAGCGTTATCGAACTTAATGCCGAGATAACGGCAAGCCTCGCGTAATACCGGCAGATACTTACCGTAGATGCCGCCGATGTGATGGATATACGGCCCGAACATAAGTTTCTCTTCCCAACGCTTCCAGTTATCAGCCTCGAACCAGACGTAAGTATTCGTAGTTTCGGGGCCGTCCGTAGTTTTGCCCTCGCCCGCGAACAGATAATATTCGCCCTCAAGCTCACCGAGCCTGGCCATCGTAAGCTCGCCCTGTTTAAGCTCAAACACTTGCTGTCCATTGTCTAATCCCGCTTTGGATTTCGGATTTTTCAGCGAGTACGGGAACGGCCCGCAGTGCCACAGTAATTCCGCGTTGTCGTTCTGCGGGTGACGGATTGTAAGGTCTGCCAAGAAGCACGAATCCTCGTACAGCGACGCGGCGCGGAGAATCGCCATCGTGATTGCTCCGTAGGTGTCGCACTCGCACGAGAGCGGAAGCCCCTCGTCGGTGAGGTCGCCAACCGCCTGACACGGACAGATTCCTAAGCTCATCGAGAACGCCGACCAGCACTCGAACGCCGCCACGGTACAACCTTGAGCCTCCATCTCGCTTTGGATAACTACTTTCAATGCGGCGCACTTTTTCAGGTTTAGCTCGTCGGAAACCTGCGGCATTCCGGGGAATCCGGGATTGAACGTAATCGTATCGTACCGTTTTTTCAAATCTTCGAGATACGCGTTCATTTTCGCGAAATTCTCTTTTTGAGTTTCGTAACTCCTCGCGGTGAACGGATTCAGCGTTGACGGGTCAACCTCAACCCAGTCAATCAGCGCGAGCGCCTGTTGAGATAACTCGCTTGGCTTCGCGGGAACGACTGTTATGTTGAACTTATTAGAAAGCTCGGACTCGTTAGCCTGAACGCTTAGGAAGTCGTTAGGACGGTCTCCGATTTTAAGTACGCGTAACCCGTTCATATCGCGCACAATCGCGGCGAAGCGAATGAAGTTTGTAAATCCGTCTTTGAACGCCGCGCTGTCCGACGGTTCGTTGAAGATGTAGCTGAACTTCACGCCATAGTTACGCATAACTTTGGTGGACGCGAATAATCCGCATTGAGTATCGCGACCTCTTGCCGCCGCCGTATTCGGCGTATCGTCACGCGCGCCCCATACGAGCGTCGGAAGTCTGAACCCAGCGGCGATTCCCGACGCGACAAGCTCCGCTCCGAAGTCGCAGAACGGAATGAACAGCGCGTCTATTCGGGCGTCCTTGAATTTCTCGATTGCCTTCGGCACGACGTCCGGACTTGACGCGATTCCGTTCTCGCACAAATCGTCGATGTCAACGATTTTCAGAACGCCTAAGTTCAATGACGCAATAACCGCCATAAACTTGTCCTTCTGCGCTTTCGCCGCTTCCATTGACAGGAATCCGCGCTTAACCGGCGCGATTCCCAGGGTGATAGTTTTTTTCATTGCGTTGAATCTCCTCTACCTGAATATATTTATAAATTGTTCATTATCTAAACCGTAGATAAACTCGCTGATGTCTACGCGTGACAGCGCCTTGGATATGCCGTCAATTGTCGGGGCGGCTCCGATGAGCGTATTCTCCGCGCCTGATATGTCCGGCGCGCCGAAGAAATCTCCGAGTATGCTTACGCTTTGGATTTTGTCGTTTTCCACGTCAAGTCTTACCTCAATCCCGCCGAACGGGAATCGTTGTTCAACCCGCATTGTGTACGGCGGAGATTTGCCGTAATTCCACTCCCTAAGCGCGTACTTAGTGTCGCGAAGCTCCTGAATTTCGCCTAGTTGCGTCGAAGTCAGCGTCAGCGGTTCGGCATTTAGCGAAGTCAGCAGCGCGGCTTTGAAGTCGTCCATAGTCGCGGAGGTAAACTCGCCGATATTCGCGACGCGGCTTCGTACCGATTTAACGCCTTTGCTTTCAAATTTCGCGCCCGGCGGCTTCAATACCTCCGAAATAACATTCAAATCCGACGCGAACATTAACGTGCCGTGGTGCATAGTCCGTCCGTTCTTACTGTATTGAGCGTTACCGGAAAACTTTTTACCGTCAATGGTTAAATCGTTCCGACCGCTAAGTTCAGCGTTAACGCCCAATGTAGATAGAGCCTCGACAACCGGCTTGGTAAATCTCGCGAAATCAGCTTTCACCTGTCCCGCGTCGGACTCGGCGATGAACGTGTAGTTAAGATTCCCCAAATCGTGGTAAACCGCTCCGCCGCCCGACAGTCGCCGCACTACGCTGACATTATGCTCACTCGCGTAAGTTTCGTTAAGCTCCGCTGCGGTATTTTGGTATCTTCCGACGACTACTGTGTTATTGTTCCGCCAAAGGCTTACGTAGCTTTCAGCGGGGTCAAGATTTTCAAACGCGTATTCCTCAAACGCCATATTGTAATAGCAATCCGTGGAATTAGTCAACAAATATTTCATATTCACACTCCAAGTTTGGCTCTGCGAATTTTCTCGACAGTTCCGAACGCCATTTTCGGAGTATAAGCGTCAATCGGCGTAATCTTCTGGTGAATCGCGTCGAGAATCCACTCCGCTTGAGGGTAATACCACGATTCAAGTTCCGGACAAGGCGAAATCGCGTTCGGCGCGGAAACGACAATCGGCGGAGCGTCCAGATAGTCGAACGCGAACTCCGTAATGTTCCGCGCAATCTCTCCGGCGAACGAGCCGCGTTCGCAAGCGTCGGAAACGAGAACAAGCCGCCCGGTTTTCTTAACGCTTTCAATCAGAATATCGTAGTCAAACGGAACAAGGCTTCTCGCGTCAACGACTTCGGCGGAGATACCGCGCTCCGCTAATATATCTGCGGCTTTGATTCCGGCGTATAACGCCGCGCCTATTGTCAGAATCGTAATGTCGCTTCCGGCGCGTTTAACGTCGGGCAGTCCAATCGGAATTTCGTAATCCTCCGACGGAACGGCGCGGAATTGTTCGCCCGTATCGTACAGTTTTTGACTTTCAAAGAATACGACGGGGTCAGTGCCGTTAAGCGCGGAGGTCATCAGCCCTTTAGCATCGTACGGAGTCGCCGGAAAACAAACTTTCAGCCCCGGAATGTGCGCCGTAAGCGCAGTCCAGTCCTGAGCGTGCTGAGCGCCGTACTTAGCCCCCACCGACACTCGCAGAACCACCGGCATTTTCAATACGCCCGCGCTCATACTTTGCCATTTCGCGAGTTGATTGAAAACTTCGTCGCCCGCGCGTCCTAAGAAGTCGCAGTACATAAGCTCCGGAATCGCTCTGCCGCCCATCATCGCGTAGCCGACCGACGCGGCGACAATCGCGCTTTCCGAAATCGGCGAGTTGAAAAACCTGTGGTACGGTAAACTCTCGGTCAATCCGCCGTAAACTCCGAACGCTCCGCCCCAGTCGCGGTTGTCCTCACCGAACGCGATTAGCGTCGGGTCGGTATAGAACTTCTTGATAATCGGCTCGAAAATCGCGTCGCGCACGGTGTATTGTTTTAGTTTGCTGACTTCATTGCCGTCCGCGTCAAGGTGAAAACGCTCCTTAGCGGCAATCTTTTTAACTCTGGAGTTGTCCTCCATCGCCGTCAGAGTTTCGGGAGCGCCCTCCGCCATAGCTTCGCGGCGCTCGTTGGATAGCATATATTTCCGAATCCCGTCCGGGTCGGAGTTCAAATCCAATCGCGGCGAGATTTTATCGTCTATGGCGAGTTTCATAATTTTCGCGATTCTGTTTTTTACGTCGTCGCAAATAGTTTCAAGTTCAGCTTTGGTCGCGGCTTTAGCCGAAATCAGCGACGCTCCGAACGCTTCAATTGAGTCCGCGTCCTGCCACGCGGCGATTTCCTCTTTACTGCGGTAGGTTGACGCGTCGGTCGCGCTGTGACCCGCTATGCGGTACGTAATCGTGTCTAGTAAAACCGGTCCTTGCTTCTTTTCCACAAGCTTACGCTTACGCTTGAAGGCTTCAATTACCGCAAGCGGATTATAGCCGTCAACGCGCTCCGCGTGAAGTTGGCTCGGCGAGATTCCCACGCCGACTCTCGCGAGCGTTCCGTACGCCATCGTTTCACCGGAGGTCTGACCGCCCATTCCGTAGGAATTGTTCAGGAAATTGAAAATTACCGGAAGTCCGCCCTTGTATTCGCCGCCCCAAAGTTGCGTAAACTGGTCTTGAGCCGCGAAGTTCAACGCCTCCCACACCGGACCGCAGCCTAAACTGCCGTCGCCGATGTTGCAAACCACGATTCCGGGCTTGCGGTTAACTTTCTTATATAAAGCCGCGCCCGCCGAAATTCCGGCGGAACCTCCGACTATCGCGTTATTTGGATAAATCCCGAACGGGATAAAAAACACGTGCATTGAGTTCCCCAAACCTTTGGCGAACCCCGTTTCGCGTCCGAAAAGCTCTGACATAAAGCCGTACAGTAAAAAGTCAAACGCTAAATCGCGAATATCGCCGGATTTGTTCGCATTCTCGACGGGAGCTAAAATCGCTCCGTCGAACGCGCTCTTCATAATTGAGTACAGTTCGTCCTCCGGAAGTACGCGAATCGCCGACAGACCTTTCGCGAGTACCTCTCCGTGACTTCTGTGACCTCCGAAAATGATGTCGTCGCGTTCCAGCGCGTACGCCATACCGACCGCCGCCGCTTCTTGCCCGGTGTACAGATGAGCCGGACCGGTATATACGTACGGAATATCCTGATACTGCTTTGTAGTGCGGACGCTGTAGAGCATAGTTTCAAACTCGCGGATTGTGAACATATCCGCGTAAATCGACTTCAAATCTGCTTTGCCGTACTTCTTAACCTCTTTGGCGAACGGTACGCTATAGCTGTTAAGCGGAATCGGAGTAAACTCCAGTGTTCCTTTTGCGCGGATTTTTGCCGGGTCTACGAATTGACTTATTGCCATTTTGCCTATCCTCCCAGATTTTATAAAAGCGCGGCGATAATTTCCCCGACGCTTGGGTGAGGGAACACTACCGTTTTAAGTTGCTCAACTGTCATTTTGCGTTCAATCGCGACCGCCGCCGCGCTGATTATCTCACTTGCGGGATTTCCCAGTATATGAATACCCATAACCCGATTATCGGAGTTGTTAACCACTAGCTTGCAGATTCCGTCGCCGCCGTCGTTCTCCGCTACGAACCGACCGCTGTATTTCAGCGAGATTTTTTTCTCGACCGCCTTATAGCCTTTCTCGACCGCGGTTTCTAAGGTTTCGCCGCAACTTGCGACTTCCGGATTCGTGTATATTACGGACGGAATCGCGTCGTAACGCATTTCGTCGCGTTTACCGAGTATCGCGTTAACCGCGACGTCAGCTTCGCGGTACGCAGTATGCGCGAGCATTGACTTGCCGTTAACGTCGCCGACCGCGTATATGTTCGGTACGTTCGTACGCATTTGAGCGTCCGTGACTACCGCTCCGCGTTCCAAGTAGACGTTCAGAGTTTCAAGCCCGATGTTCTTAGTAGAAGCCTTGCGTCCGACGCTCAACAGCGTTTTCTCCGCGCCGAGTTCCGCCGCGTCTTTAACCGCCGCTCCGAGGTAAAACGTAACGCCCTTTTTCTCGTATATTTTTTGGAGCATAATCGAAATCTCGCGGTCGAGCGGTCCGCCGATTTTGTCAAGAGCTTCGTAGACCGTAACTTTGCTCCCTATGGAGTTGAACAAACTAACCATCTCAAGCCCGATAACGCCGCCGCCGATTACCGCTAAAGTTTCCGGTATTTCCGTAAGCGACAAAATCTCGCGATTCGTCAGGCACGTTTCCGCGTTCTTAATAGACGGAATAATAGTTTCACTGCCTGTCGCGATTATCAGGTTGCGTCCGATTTGTCCTCCGACTTTGAACCCGTCGGAGGTTTTGCCCTCTATCGCGGCTTCTTCGCGGATTACGGTAACTTTCAGCGATTTCAGCGTCGCTTCAATACCGCCGACTAAAGTTTTAACGACTTTGTCTTTACGTTCAACCGCCGCTTTGTAGTCAAGTATCGCGTTCTCGGAGGTTACTCCGTACTTCTCCGCGCCGCCTTTGGCGTAGTCGTAAAGTTTCGCGCTGTACAGCAGAGCCTTACTTGGAATACAGCCCTCGTTAAGACAAACTCCGCCGACCGCGCGTTTCTCGAACAAGCAAACGCTAAGTCCGGCTTTAGCCGCGTTCTCGGCGGCTTTGTAACCGCCAGGACCGCCGCCCAATACAATTAAATCAAACATAATAGCTCTATAGCCTCCAAATTAGCGCATAGTTCTTTCAAAAACGCCGACGCGGGCGCGCCGTCCACGGCGCGGTGGTCGTACGTCAGGCTCAATCCCATCGCGGGATAAACCGAACCGTCGGATTTTACGCGGTTAACCGTAGCGCATACTCCCAAAATCGCAGTCTGCGGAGGATTTATCACGGGAGTAAACATCTCCACGCCTAACGCGCCTAAGTTCGACACGGTGAAACTCGCGCCGCTCAACTTCGAGGGGTCTACTGAACCCTTGCGGCACGCTTCGGCGGCAAGTTTAAGCTCCTTGGAAATCTCCGCCGCGCTGAGTTTATCGGCGTTGAAAATCGTCGGAACCATTAATCCGCGCTGAGTATCTACCGCGACTCCAAGATTTACGCCGGAAAATACTCTCAGATAATCGTCGTAATAGTTGGAGTTCAAATTAGCGTGCGACAGCAACGTCCGCGATACCGCGAACAAGACTAAATCACCGATTGTAATACCGGTCAGACGTTCGTCGCCGCTGTTTTTGCATTTGGCTCTAAGCGCAAGCAAAGCTGACGCGTCAAAACTGTGGTGGTGCGTAAGCTGAGGGATATTTTGAAGCGAGTTAAGCATATTTTTCGCGATAGTTTTTCTTATTCGCGTGTGCGGTACGTCCGTAAACTCCGCTTGCGGAGAAGTAGTTTGGTGGCGTTGGGTTTGAGCCGCCGCGCTGTGTATATCAATCGCGAGAATGTCGCGCTCGGTGATTCTGCCCTCCGCGCCGGAGGGAATAGCTAACGCGGGGTCAACTCCGAGTTTAGCCGCCGTAGCTTTCGCTCTGGGCGAAATACCGCCGTTGATTATACGCGGAGATTCGCAGTCGGGTTGTACGCTCGGCGCAACGGGTTGTTGTGTCCGCGGCGCTTCAACTTTGGGTTTCTCAACCGTCAACGCGCTAATGTCGTATTGCTCACCCGGTTCGCCGATTACGCAAACGGGAGCCGCTACGGAAATCTCGTCGCCCTCGTCGCACAGTAACGCTAAGAGCGTACCGCCAACGTCAGACGCAACCTCGAATGCGCTTTTATCGGTTTCGATTGTGAACAGAACCTGACCGTTTTCAACCTTGTCGCCTACGGCGACGTGCCACTCCGCGAGTATCGCGCTTTCGTCGCTTACGCCGATTTGCGGCATTAGAATGGGTTTTGCCATCTTATATTGTTCCTTTCAAAACAACTCTTTTACTTTCGGATACAATTTAATAAAAGTATCGTAGCCGGAGTTGTAAATGTCTGTCAATTCGGTGTTGGGTTCAGAGTAGTTGACCGGTAATACGGCAGAGGACGCTTCGCTTAGGTTCTTGAAAGCGCCGACCCCGACCGCCGCCGCCATCGCGACGCCAAGCGAAGTTACACCGCTGGCGTTTGCCGACACCGACCACGTTCTCACGTTCCATATATCAGCCATCATCTGCCGCCATTGCTCGGAGTTACCGCC
>JAISKY010000269.1 GCA_031260745.1 Oscillospiraceae bacterium | reverse complement strand
CTGTAACGCAAGCGTCTTGGTAATGGCGGCCGTAAGTGTGGTCTTGCCGTGGTCGATGTGACCAATCGTACCAATGTTTACGTGAGGTTTGGTACGTTCAAATTTTTGCTTAGCCATTTCTTCTCCTCCTGAATGGATTCATTTTGTCAGTATTGTATGTTGCGTTTTTACAACACTGCGTTGTTAATAAGAGGTCTAATCCTCCCGATGTTTCAAGAAATCAATTAGCGTTAGTATACACCATTTCTTGAGCTTTGTCAATATCTTTTTTAGCCGCTGAGCTTTTCGGTGGTTTAAGCTCCGCGCAGTGTCTTTTCTTCTTCCAACAAGGTATTTAGGAGTTTCTCAACCATAGCTTTGCTGTTCTCGTCGGTTTCTGTACGCAACACCATAAGCAAGTCACGTTGCATTGACACATTTGATAACAGCCTTGACTCTTTGTGAAATAATTCAGCTAAGTTTGCCATTGCTTACCTCCTTAGAATAACGTCTACTTACTTCTTACCCGCAATCAGCTTTTCCTGTAACGCGCGCGGAAGTTCCACGTAGTGCGAGGGTTCCATTGCGTATTGTCCGCGCCCCTGAGTTTTACTGCGTAAATCGGTCGCGTACCCGAACATCTCGTTAAGCGGAACATTAGACGAAATCTCGGCGATTCCGTTATGGGTTTCCATCGCGGAAATCTGACCGCGCCTCGCGTTCAAATCGCCCATTACGTCGCCCATATAGTCCTCCGGCACCGTTACGCTGACTCTCATTATCGGCTCCAAAAGTACCGCTCCGGCCTTTTGACAAGCCTCTTTGAACGCCATACTTCCGGCGATTTTGAATGCCATTTCCGAGCTGTCAACCTCGTGGAAACTTCCGTCGTAAAGCGTTACCTTAACGTCAACGACGTTGTAACCCGCGATTATGCCGCCCGCCATCGCGCCTTCAATTCCCTCGTTTACCGCGGGGATATATTCTCTCGGAATCGCTCCGCCGACAATCTTGTCAATGAACTCGTAGCCCTTGCCGGGTTCGTTTGGCTCGACCATAATCTTGACGTGACCGTACTGACCTTTACCGCCGGATTGACGCACATAGCGCGTGTCCGCGTTCGATTCCTTAGTGATTGTTTCTTTATAGCTTACCTGCGGCTTACCGATGTTAGCCTCGACTTTGAACTCGCGGAGCAAACGGTCTACGATAATTTCAAGGTGAAGCTCACCCATTCCCGCGATAATCGTCTGTCCGGTTTCCTCGTCGGTGTAGGCTTTGAACGTCGGGTCCTCCTCGACCAGTTTCGCGAGCGCGACCGCCATCTTTTCCTGACCCGCTTTTGTCTTAGGCTCAATCGCCTGACGTATGACAGGTTCCGGAAAATCCATCGATTCCAGTATTACGGGGTGAGATTCCACGCATAGCGTATCACCCGTAGTAGTATTTTTCAGTCCTACCGCCGCCGCGATGTCGCCCGCGTTTACTTCGTCAATGTCCTTACGGTCGTTAGCGTGCATTTGCAGTATACGTCCGAAACGCTCCCTGTGACCTTTTACGCTGTTCAGTACGCTGTCGCCTTTTTTGATTGTACCGGAGTACACTCTGAAAAACGTCAGCTTACCAACAAACGGGTCGGTCGCAATCTTAAACGCCAACGCGCTGAACGGAGCTTTATCGTCGGTGGGACGGTCTTCTTCCGCGTCTGTTTTGGGGTTTACGCCCTTAATCGCCGGAATATCCGACGGACTGGGCAAATAATCCACCGCCGCGTCCAAAAGCCGCTGTACGCCCTTGTTTTTGAAGCTCGTCCCGCAAATAACGGGAACCAACTTATTAATCAGCGTACCTTTACGAATCGCCGCTTTCAACTGAGCTTCGTCAACGTCCTGACCCTCAAGAAACTTCTCCATAATCGCGTCGTCGAAGTCGGCTGCTTTTTCAATCAGCTTTTCACGCCATTCTTTGGCGAGGTCTAACATATCCGCCGGAATTTCTTCTTCACGCCATTCTTTGCCTAAGTCGTCGTCGTAAAGAACCGCCTTCATTGTAATCAGGTCAATCATTCCGCGGAAATCCGCTTCCGCGCCTATCGGCAGTTGAATCGGCGCCGCGTTAGCTTTTAGCCTGTCAATTACCATTCCGAGAACACGGAAAAAATCCGCGCCCATAATATCCATCTTGTTAACGTAGATGATACGCGGTACTCCGTACCTGTCCGCCTGACGCCAAACGGTTTCGGACTGAGGTTCCACTCCGCCTTTCGCGCACAAAACGGTTACGGAACCGTCAAGCACTCTAAGCGAACGCTCCACTTCAATCGTAAAGTCAACGTGACCCGGGGTGTCGATAATATTAATCCTGTGGTCTTTCCAGTAGCAGGTCGTCGCCGCCGACGTAATTGTAATACCGCGCTCCTGTTCCTGTTCCATCCAGTCCATAGTTGCCGCGCCCTCGTGAACTTCGCCCATACGGTAGTTAACACCGGTATAGAACAGAATACGTTCCGTAGTCGTTGTTTTGCCGGCGTCAATGTGCGCCATTATCCCTATATTACGTGTTTTTTCCAGGGTATATTCTCTTGCCATAATTAGTCGTCAGTTATTAGTCTGCGCCTCGGCGCCTACCTCCCACTACTTGCTCCTTTTACCATCTGAAGTGAGCGAACGCCTTATTGCTGTCCGCCATCTTGTGCATATCCTCACGACGTTTAACGGAACTTCCGTTACCGTTACTCGCGTCCAAAAGCTCGCCCGCAAGGCGTTCTTTCATTGTCTTTTCGCCTCTGGCGCGCGAATAATTCGTCAGCCATCTGAGTCCGAGCGTCTGTCTGCGGTCTGCTCTGACCTCCAGCGGCACCTGGTATGTCGCGCCGCCTACGCGCCGCGCTTTTACCTCCAGCGACGGCATTACGTTTTCCAACGCCTTTACGAACACATCAAGCGGCGGCTGACCGCTTTTTTCTCCTATAATGTCGAACGCTCCGTAGACAACTTTCTGCGCTACTCCCTTTTTTCCGTCAAGCATAATGCTGTTAACCAGCTTGCTGACCAGCACAGAGTTATATACGGGGTCCGGCAAAACCTCTCGCTTTGGGACATTACCTCTCCTGGGCATCGTCCTTCCCCCTTTTCTCAACCGTCAGCAGTGACTGCCGGCTGATATAATTTACCGCTTAACCGCGGCAGGTACTCGAAAGCGTATTTTACGCCCCCGTCGCGCCCTAAATCTATAAAACAATACTATATATAAATTCAGAGCAAAAATAATAATTCACCTTAACGGTCAATTACTACTTATTTCTTCGGTCGTTTCGCTCCGTACTTGGAACGGGACTGCATACGGTTCTTGACGCCTTGAGTATCAAGCGTTCCGCGGATAATATGGTAACGAACGCCCGGCAAGTCCTTTACGCGTCCGCCGCGAATCATAACGATGCTGTGTTCCTGAAGATTATGTCCCTCGCCGGGAATATACGCGGTTACTTCGTAACCGTTCGACAGGCGAACACGCGCAACCTTACGCAAAGCCGAGTTAGGCTTCTTCGGAGTAGCGGTACGCACCGCCGTGCATACTCCGCGCTTTTGCGGACTGGACTGGTTTGTTTCCACATTTCTAAGCGTGTTACGGGACTTCTGCATCGCCGGAGTCGTTGACTTGTCGACGATTTTTTGACGTCCTTTCCGTACCAGTTGGTTCAGTGTAGGCAATTTTGCTCTCCTTTCCATAAAACATTCAAACTCCCTTATTATATCAGCTTCAAGTAGCTTTGTCAAGCGTTTTTTCATTTTTTATCAACATTTTTACTGTCTGCCCTTATTACGCAAACAACATACAGTATCGTTTTTGACTCTGAAAACACAAAAAGTGAATAATAACGGTTGACATTACAAATATTTGTAGTATTATAGTAGTAGAAGAAGTAACAAGAATAAATATAAGGAGATATAATTATGAAACTGGAAAACAAAATCGCGTTTGTAACGGGTGCGAGTTCAGGTATGGGACACGCAATCGCGCTGAAATTCGCCGCCGAAGGCGCGACCGTAATCGCGGTTGCCCGCCGTAAGGAAAAACTTGACGCGCTTGTCGCGGAAGCGTCCGGCTTAGCCGGGAAAATCGTCGCGAAATCAGGAGACGTAGCGGACTTCGCGGGCATTACGAAAGTGCTTGACGATTCGTTCGCGGAGTTCGGCAAAATTGACATTCTTGTCAATAACGCGGGTGTTATGGACGAGATGATGCCCGTCGCGGAATGCTCCGACGAGCTTTGGGAAAAGGTGCTGGACACCAACTTGAAAGGTCCGTTCGTTATTTGCCGCCGTTGGCTGAACGGGCAGCTTGAAAATGGCGGAGGCGTCATTATCAACACCGCGTCAATCGGCGGAATCCAGGGCGCAAGAGCGGGAGCGAGTTACACAGCGTCTAAGTTCGGCATTGTCGGTCTGACTAAGAACATCGCGTTTATGTACGCTCAAAAAGGCATTCGCTGTAACGCGATTGCTCCGGGCGGCGTAGCAACCGAAATCGCGGTAGGGCTGAAAAGTCCGAGTAAGTTCGGCTCGGAACGCGCAAGCTCCGGAATGGGCGCTAACCCTCGCTACGGTTCCGCTGACGAGATTGCGGGCGTAGCGCTGTTCCTCGCCAGCGACGATTCAAGTTTCGTTAACGGCGCGGTTATTACCGCGGACGGCGGTTGGAGCGCGTATTAATCGCAAAGGATATAGCTGTTTAGATTAAGAAAGATTATTCGATTCGCGTGTCAATAAGCACAAAATCCGCGAGCCATAAGGGCTCGCGGATTTTGACACTCTATTTTTCTCAGCTGAATCTGCGGTAATGTCACCTCGCGTCGATTACCGGCGGCGAGGTGACTTTTTTGATAAATAACATTTTCACGCAATCCGAGCTACGACAACTTAAACCACGAAACCAAATCGCCAAGTTCATTCGCCAGAATCGAAAGCTCGCTGGAGTTCGCCGCGCTTTCCTCCGACATCGCGGTATTTGCCATAACAACGTCGGAAATATCGCTGATACTATGTTTTATGCTTTCGACGTTTTGCGCTTGTTCCGCCGACGATTGAGCTATGTTAACAACTATATCTCCGGTTTCTTTGGAGTTGTCATATACCTTACTTGTCGCCAAAGCGGTATCCGAAACAATCACGTTGCCGTTTTCAACCGCTTTAATAGCGTTACCGATTAGCCCGGTCGTACTCTTAGCGGCTTCGGCGGATTTACTCGCAAGACTGCGTACTTCCTCGGCAACTACGGCAAAGCCTTTACCTGCCGAGCCCGCTCTCGCGGCTTCTACCGCGGCGTTCAGCGCGAGTATATTGGTTTGGAACGCGATATCTTCAATTGTTTTGGCGATTTTCGCAATCTCACCGGAGGTAGCGCTGATTTCGCCCATCGCGACGGTCATCTTCTGCATTTCGCGGGTGCTGCTTTCCAGTTCTTTGTCCGAAATCTCAACGGAAGCCTGAGCTTTCAACGCGCTTTCGGCGGTATACTGGGTTTTATAGGTTATTTCGTCTACCATACTCCTAAGCGTATCAATCGCCGATGATTGCTGAACCGCGCCCTCCGACAAAACCTTAGAGCTGTCCGCTATGTGAGTGGAACCGCTTAACACCTGATTTGAAGTCCTGGTAATTTCCTCAATCATATTCGTAAGCTGTCTTTGGAACGCGCTGTATGAATCGCTTATCTTCTGAAAATCTCCGGCGTACGTTTTAACATTGTAGTTTAGTCTGCCGTCCGCAAGCGAACTCATCGCTCCGGTAGTGTCGCTGATAACTCCGTTTAGCGTAATCAGGAACGACCGAATATCGCGTGACATTTCCGAAAGCTCGTCCCTGCCTTTGGTTTCTTTAAGCGCGACGGACAAATCGCCTTTGCCCAACTGCCGCATTACTCCGCCGATTTCTTTGACCCGACGCACTATTGAGCGCGAAATAATGATTGCGATAATTACCGATAACAGGATTACAATACCTGTGACAATCGCGCCTCGGAACAACATATTATTTACCGCTCCGGACATACTCGCGGTATATATTCCGTTAAAAATCATACCGATAATTTTACCCGTATAGTCTTTTATAGGCGCGTAATGCACATAAGCCTGATGCCCCGCGACTGTCGCCTCACCGTCAAACGGAGTACCTCCCAGGACTTGTTGGGAGATATTTTCCGACGCTTTTGTTCCGACGGCGCGTTTGCCCTCGTTGTTCAGTACGGTTGTGGAAATTCGCGTATCCATATCGAAGATGGTTACTTCCTGTCCGGTTATCTTCGCCATTTGGTCAACAAAAGTGTCGGTGTCAACGCGATAGCCAACGCCTACTATCGCGATTATCTCACCCGATTTGTTTTGTATAGGTACTCCGGTTCCTACGCCAAACGGGACAAGCGTACCTTTTTCAATATTGGTGGTAGTATTGCCTTTTGCCGCGCTGTCAAACGACGGAGCGCCTGTCATCGGCGTTCCGGGTTCGGCATCGGGCAGCGTAGAGTAAATCAACACTTCATTCGGGTCTAATACGGTCACGTAGTCAATGTCGCTGTAACTGTCGAACTCGTCGGCAAACTCCGCTATGAGATTCGCTTCGCCGCTTTCAAGGATTTGAATAAACTCGTCGTCGTCCCGGAGTATGTTGGCAAATTCAAGCGACTTTGTAGAGAGAGTATTAAACTCGTCCTCAATGACCACGCTCATTTGCGTAACTTCATTAAGGACTGACTCGTCGGCATAGCCTTGAAAAATCTGGAGAGATGATATAAGTATCGCAAGACTGCCGATAACAACCGTTAATATAAACGGCAACATAATTTTCCATTGTATTTTCACTGTTTGTTCCTCCTACAATTAGAAGTAATTTCCGATTTGCTATAATAGATTTGTGTTCAGGACATGGCAGCCAGTCATAGTCTGAACCGACTTATTGCTTAAGCCGATAATAAGAGAGTAATTGGTCTGACGAT
>JAISKY010000208.1 GCA_031260745.1 Oscillospiraceae bacterium | reverse complement strand
CTTTCGGATACAATTTAATAAAAGTATCGTAGCCGGAGTTGTAAATGTCTGTCAATTCGGTATTGGGTTCCGAGTAGTTGACCGGTAATACGGCAGAGGACGCTTCGCTTAGGTTCTTGAACGCACCGACTCCGACCGCTGCCGCCATCGCGACACCAAGCGAGGTTACACTGCTGGCGTTTGCCGATACCGACCACGTTCTCACGTTCCATATATCAGCCATCATCTGCCGCCATAGCTCGGAGTTACCGCCGCCGCCGATTATACGAATATCCGAAACGCTTAGCGTTTCGCGGTATACGTCCAGAATACTCCTAAGCGCGAAAGTTACGCCCTCAAGCGCCGAGCGTAAAAAGTGAGCTTTTTGGTGTTCCGCGCCAATACGGAAAAACACGCCTCTGGCGTTTGAGTCGAAAATCGGGGAACGCTCGCCCTCAATATACGGAAGAAATACTAAACCGTCAGACCCCGCGGGCGCAAGCGCCGCTACTTGGTCGAACTCCGCGCTGTTTTCCAGTCCGAACAGTTTATTCGCCCATTCAACGCATTTTCCGGCGGCTTGCATTGTTCCGAAAACTCCGATGCTTTCACCGTCCAGCGCGGGAATATTAAATACTCTCGCAGAGCCGTCCGTAATCGGCTCCGGCGAGTCGTAACTAAGCCACGCGGTCGTACCCAGCGAGCAGTACATCTCACCCGCCGATATTCCCGAACCCGCGTTCGCGCACGCTCCGTCTCCGCCTCCGGTGATTACCGGAATACCGGACGGAAGTCCTAATTCCTTAGCCGCTTCGCCGCAAAGTTTACCCGCGATGTCCGTACCGCGCCGAAATGCCGTTATTTTCTCCGAGGCAATACCAAGCTCCGAGAATATATCTGTAATCGGCTGTTTAGCGCGAATATCCATCAATTGAGCGTGGGCGGCGTCCGAATAATCCCCGGTATCAATATTACCCGTCAGCTTTGACGTGATATAGTCTTTAGACTGTAAAAATTTCGCCGTTTTAGCGTAAACGGTCGGCTCATTGCGTTTCAGCCACAGGATTTTAGCTAAAGTGCTTTGCGCGCTTAACGTATTACCGGTACGGCGGTAAATTTCGGCTCTGCCGATTTTCTCCGCGATTGTCGATTCCTCCGCGGACGCTCTGGCGTCGGAGTGCAACATAGCGGGGCGAAGCGGAATACCGTTTGCGTCAACGGGCAAACAGCCGAGCATGTGTCCGCCAGCTCCGATTGCCGCGACTTGATTTACAAACTCCGGATTCGCGGAGAACATCTCGCGAGTAACCGAACACGTTCCCGACCACCAAATTTCGGGGTCTTGCTCCGTTTCGGAACGACCGCCGAAGTTAAGGTATTTACGCTCGGCGAACGCGGCGATTTCTCCGCGCTCGGAAACCAATGACGCCTTTATTGCGCTTGTACCAACGTCAAACGCGAGAAACAACATTTCGCTTCACCTCTTTTTTGAGAATATTCGCAGTATCTATTAACCTATGGCGGCGTTACGCGTCGAACACGTTCGCGCCGTAGGCTTCAAGTTTAGCGTTCCATTCCGCTTTGACCTCCGGTGACGGCGGCTCGTATTCGTCCTGTACGGCTAAACCCATACGACCGCTTTTTGACGCGGCAAGCTTATGGTACGCCAGCAGTTCCACGCCTATCAGGTTCGGCAATTCCTTTGACAGTTTCGCCAAACCTTGAAAATGTTCGTCGCGGTCGTTAAGACCGGGAACAATCGGACACCTTAGCAGGATTGACGCGCCCGCGTCGTGAAGTTTCCGCAGGTTATCCGTTAACAGCTTATTGTCAACACCCGTAAACTTCTTGTGAAGCTCCGGATTTGTTTCCTTGCAATCGAATAAGAACGTATCGACATACGGCAGAAGCGACTCGTAAACGCGGTACGGAGCGCAACCGCTCGTTTCAACCGCGACGTTTATGCCCTCCGCTTTTGTCGCTTTGACAAGCGCGAACAGAAACTCCGGCTGCATCGCGGGTTCGCCGCCCGAAAACGTAGCCCCTCCGCCGCTGTCGGCGTAAAACTTTTTATCCCGTAAAATCTCACCGACTACTTCTCCGACCGTGATGTCGCGCCCCACGATTGACAACGCCTCCGTAGGACATACCTTAACGCAATCGCCTTTAAGCGTACACTCGGAGCGTTCTACCGTATGCCGTCCGTCGGTCATCTTGTGAGCCGCGCAAACCGCGGCGCAAGCTCCGCAGCGTAGACACTTATTCTCGCTGAACGAGAGGTGTACGTCTTTGGAAATTCCCTCCGGGTTATGGCACCACAGACATCTAAGCGGACAACCTTTCAGGAATACGGTAGTCCGTATTCCCGTTCCGTCGTGTACGCAAAAGAACTGAATATTAAATACGCGTCCGGTTATTTCGTTTAGTTGTTCAGTGTTCATTTAATCAAATTCGGCGAGCCCTCCGGATAACAGAGAACCAAAGACAAATCGCCCTCAACTTTCGCGTTAGGAATGTTAAACGGCAAGAATAGCTCGTCGCCTTTTTTAATCTCCAGTACGCCGCCGTCGAATGTTATTTTACCGTTTCCGTCAAGCACAATCCCAACTCTCGGATAACCTGTTTCAATCAGCGAAACGCCGCCCTTAATGTCAGCGCGTGAGAACGAGAAATACTCGGTCTGCTCCGGTCCGATAAGGTAGTATTCCTTTCCCCAATTGCCCTCGCGGATTGTTTTCGGAGGAATAAGCCAGCGTTTCAGATTTTCCGATTCGGTACAACCGTCGTATATGAACGCGCCCAACGAACGCTCGTCATATAGCTTTAGTTCTTCCTCCGACGGTTCGGGGAAATCCGGACGCGGCAACTGTTCACCGTCTTTAGTCGGCGGCGGCGCGAACATCTTACGCATTGCCGACATTCTGAGCGGAACGACCGTAATGTCGCTGGGTTCCTGAACTTCGACCACGAAGCAACCCTCGCCCAACGCGTGAGGAACTCCGCCGCCGACAAAATACGTTTCGCCGACTTTACCGGGTATCTTGTGACACAGATTTTCCAACGACTTGAAATCGTCAGAGTAGTAGTATTTCTCTACAAGCTCACGCGTTACGCCCTCTTTGAATCCGAGCAACAGCGACGGAGGTTCCGCGACATCGTCGCGCAGTCCGATAACGTACCAACTTTCCTCTTTGCCGAAGTCACTATCCCACATCTTTTTCGCGAACGGACGAGTCGGGTGCACCTGCAGCAAATACGGCTCTTTAGCGTCAAGGTACTTAATAAGTACGCCCAGATTCTCGCCGTGGCGGTTATAGTGAGCCTTACCCAAAATCGCCTCCGGGTCAAGAGCAATCGCCTCGAACAGGTACATTTTACGCTCGTCCGGCAAAATCACCTCGGCGCAGCCGTGGTTTGAGTCGCCGCCGTTCGGGCCTATCGCTCCGGCGCGTGTAACTGAGCCAATCCACGACTCCGAGCCGCTGTTATCGTCAACGGGAGGGTCAATTCCGCGAAGTTTGTCAATCTCGCGTCCTCCGACACCGCGAACGCGGTTCGGCACCAGTTTCCACGGACGGTTATATATGTTCATTTATGTACCTCTTAGTCAAACGTCAGAATTACCTTGAAAACCTCTCGTTTTTCGAGCTTAGCGACGGCTTCGGCGCATTGCTCGACAGGTATTACCGCGTCGTAGAAATCACTCGCTTTGACTGAACCGTCAAGCATCATCTTGACAATAGTGTCGTGAGTTCTATGTTCCTGATACGGATAGCTCATTATTTGTACGCCCGTATTGTTCGGCAGGTCGTACAGGTCGATTGTGGATTTACCCTCCGCGAGTACGCCGTAAACGCAGACTTTACCGCCGTTTTTCAGGAACTTAGAGCCGCGCTTGATTATCTCCGTACTTCCCGCCGCGTCGATTACTATGTCAAACTTTCGGTCTTTGAGTATCTCCTCGGGGTTTTGAGTGTGCGAGTTAATCATAAGCTCCGGCGATGAGACTTTCTTTATACGCTCTAATCGGTCGTCGTGGTGTCCGATAACCACTACGGAATTAACATTATACGATTTAAGCTGTAACGTAAGCCCCATACAAATAGAACCGTCGCCGAAAATCAGAATGTCCATTCCCTCTTTTATACCGAAGTTAATCAACGCGCTGTAATTCTCCTTAAACGTCAGCATCATCGCCGCGTCAACAAACGAAATCTCGTTAGGAAACACTTTCGTCAGAAAGTCAATATCCTCGCCCATCAAAAAGTACGAATCCGGTCCCGGAGGTCCCGACGGAGCGGGGTTATCCTCTTTCATCGCCTTAATGTCCATCGCGGTACAGTATTCCGACATCTGACCGTAACTGCTGGTATATTTGCCGTCACGCGGAATAGCCGGCATCGGACTTACAACTCTGTCGCCGATTTTAAGATACCTGACTTTTGAGCCAAGCTCCACGATTTCACCGACTGCCTCGTGACCGAGTATCGTCGGATATGTAAATTTCATAAAATCGGATTCCGGGTGTTGGTGGTGTACGATTTTCAAATCGGTACTGCTGCAAATTCCGCACGCGCGAACTCTGACAAGCGCCTGATAATCGCCTATAACCGGCATTGGCAGGTCTGTTACCATTTGAACCTTATTGGGTTCCATAACCGCGACTGCTCTCATTGTATATTTCCTCCGTTATTTTTAATTTACGTATTTAACTGATAATTCATTCCGCAGAGAATTTGAACGCGGTCTGCGACTCGAACACCTGATTCGCCGCGAAAACCGGCTGCGGGAAATGCGAGTACGCCGTAGCGTTCGGGTAATACTGAGTTTCCAAACAAAACGCTCCGAACTTTTCATAGTTTTTGCCGTCCTTAGCGTTTTCCGCAGGCATCTCGTTACCGGAGCAATACAACTGTACGCCCGGCATATCGGTGGACAGCGTCAGCTTAATTCCGGTCGATTCATCGTACACGTAGCCGCGCTCGCGGTAGCCGCCTCCGGCAAGGCACAGATTATGGTCGTAGCCGCCCTGAAGCGTAATTTGAGCTTCGCCGCTGTCTATGCCTTCGCCGAACGATTTCGGAGTTCTGAAATCGAACGCGGTTCCGTCAACTTTCAGGACTTCGCCGGAGGGTAAACCGCCCGGCGCGGCGGGAGTGTAATAATCCGCGTCAAGTTTCATTATGTGCTTATGTATCGTGCCGTTTCCGTGACCCGCGAGGTTAAAATAGCAGTGGCTGGTTATATTCAGCACCGTATCACGCGTCGGTAAACACCGGTAACGCAATTGAAGCTCGTTATCGGGAGTTAACACATACGTTACCCAAACGTCAACCTCGCCGGGGAAATTGCCCTCGCCGCGGTCGTGATGGTACAGCGTAACTTTCTCGCCCTCCGCGTCCGAGTACAACTCGCCGGAGAACACTTTCGCCGAGTACCCGCCCGCTCCGCCGTGCATTACGAACGGAGCTTTTTGACCGCCCCACTCCGGCACGTCAAGTTGATGAAGTTTGCCGCGAATCCAAATCTTGCCGTCGCCGATACGATTAACTACGCGACCCATTATTCCGCAGTTCCAACCCATTTTGCTGAGTTGGTCGTCAAAATTCTCGTAGCCCATAACTACGTCGGTGATTTTACCTCCGCGTCCGGGAACTTTAATAGAGCGTATAATCGCGCCGAAATCCATAATCTCGACCTCAACGCCGCCCGAACCTTTCAGGCGGTACAATGAAACGTCTTTACCGTCGCGCGATTTGCCGTAGCTTATTCTCTCACTCATTTTATTGTCCTCCGGTTTTAATTTGTCCCGCTAAAAAGCGTTTTTACATAGGCGGGTTTTACACCCGCCCGTGTTATTTCATTTCCCGCCGCGACTTAGGCGGCTTCGTAGGCTGTGCGTGAGATTATCTCGTTCTGCATTTTGTCGTCAAGATAGATAAAGTATTCGCAGAAACCGGCGATACGCACTACCAGGTCGCGGTGTTTATACGGATTCTCCTTAGCGTCCAGCAAGTCGGCGGGAGTTACGAAGTTAATCTGAATTTGAGGCCCGCCCTGCGCCAAGTACGTTTTCAGCATACTTTTCAGCGCGGCGATTCCGCCCTTAGTGCTGAATATCGACGCGGTAACTTTCAGGTTAGTCGCTAACGCTCCGTTCATATACTTATAATCCAGACGCAGTAAGCTGTCAATCAGGTGTGTAGGACCCTTTGTATCGCGACCCTGAACCGGACCTAATCCGTCGCTTATAGGCTCGCCCTTTTTGCGTCCGTCAAACGTAGCGTTCGTACACTCGCCGATACTCGTAGCCTGAGTATAGCTGAAATAACTGTTGACGTATTTCTGCGGGATTGTTCCGTCGTTCAGCGAATCGACCTTATACGTAAGCCGCTTGAACATTTCGGCGGCAAGTTCGTCAACCCACTCCACGTCGTTACCGTAATGCGGTACGCTGTTAATGATGTACTGACGCAAACGCTCGTTGCCCTCGTAGTTGTTACGAACAATGTCAATTAGCTCGTCGAGCGTATATTTGCCGTCGTCATATACCAGCGTCTTAATCGCCGAAAGCGAGTCGGCGGCGTTCGCCAGTCCGCAACCCGTTACGACGACGTGACCGGGAATCGCGCACCCGCCCTGATACATATCCTTGCCTTTTTCAAGGCATCCGTCAATCCACACCGAACCGAACGGGTCATAGCCGTTTCTACCCATTCCGAAAACGTGTCCGGCGGGAACTCTGACCTGTTCTACAGCCATCTCAAGACGGTCAAGAACTTTGTTCTTCAAATCGTCAAACGTGTCGAGAGTAGTTTCACCGGCTTTATACAGGTCAAGTATTTCGTCCAATATCTGCGAATAGGAGAAGAAACTCCCGCCCGGCGATACCAGCCAACCCTCGCAGCCGTTCGCGATTAGCGTTTCGACGCAACCCATATTATAGAAGTTACACGATTCCTCCGGCGTATGTCCCAAATCGAGGAACGCCTTCATCCAAGTATCCGCGTTGACAAGCTGAGGTATTCCGAATCCGAGTTTTATCGTTTCAATCGCTTCGTCCATAACCCATTCCGGGCTTTTTGTCGGCGAAACCTGCAACGAGATATTAGGGTACGGAAGTTTTGTGATTCTGGCGGCGGCAAGGCAAACTTTCGTAAACTCGTTCGCCGTACTTTCGCCGTTCGCGTCTAATCCGGCTAAAGCCATACTTTGAACGGTACGCATTTTCGGCTCGTTACACTTTAGGTACAGCATAGCGACTAAGTCGCGGGCTTCCTCAAATGTCGTAAGTCCGTTCTCTATGTCGCGCTGATAGAACGGGAACATATACTGGTCGAACTTCGCGAAGCTAAGCGCGGCTCCAAGTCCGGTATTCGCGATTAGATGACTAAGCCACGCAAGCTGAATCGCCTCGCGGAAAGTTTCGGGTTTATCCGTGGAAACTTTTTCGATAATCAGCGAGATTTCGCGAAGTTCCTCGGCGCGCTCCGAGTCTTTTTCGGTCTTAGCCGCGTCTGCGTACGCTTTAGCGTAGTTTTTCATCTAGCGGAGTGCCGCTTCAATCACGAATTTACAGGCGGAGTAAAACTCCTGTTTTTCGGGGTCGTCTTGGGT
>JAISKY010000183.1 GCA_031260745.1 Oscillospiraceae bacterium | reverse complement strand
AAAACCGACATTGACAAGGAAACGTACAATCAAATCAAGTTGGTTCGTCCGAACGAGGACACAGGCAAAGGCGACGTGTACATTGTAAAAGACGGTGAAACAATCAGCCGTTGGGGAACGCTCCAGTATTACGATGTAGTTGACGAGAATATGAACGCCGCGCAGATACAACAACAGGCGGAAACAATGCTCACATATTACAATCGCAAACTCCGCACTATTTCGTTCAGTAACTGCTTAGGTATTCCGAAACTCCGCGCCGGGAGTATGGTATTAAGCGAAATACCAAAACTCGGAGATATTAACCTTGACGCGTTTCTGCTTGTAGATTCAGCAACGCACCATTTCACGGAAAGTTTTCATTTTATGGACTTCGAGTGCAGAATACCGATTAAGTGAGGTTCGCGATGAATGACTTACATTCTTTGATTCAGTTGATGATAGCTAAGTATATCAAGAATTCCGATTTGACGGATTTGGAAGTCGGAACGGTAGAAACCGCGCCGCCGGACTTGTCTATAAAACTGCTCGACAGCTCGTTGCCGCCAATAAAGAAACAGGCGTTACTGCTTACCCGGAATGTTGTGGAGCAGTTTGTTACTATTTACGAACACAACCATATGCCTCAAGCGCATAATCACGGAGTTACCGTAGACGAAACAGCGGTAATAATCGACGATAACACGCATAATCACACGTCGCCGGAGCATAAGCACCAAATAGATAATTCCAATACCGGCGGGTCCGAAGGCGGTACTGAAAGCGCAGACGAAACGGAATATGAAACCGTAACAATTGACGATGAAACCCATAACCACACATCGCCGCCGCATACTCATACAGCAGATACTGATAATTGGGGCGGTAATGAGGGTGATGAAAGCTCCGGGGAATATGTGCCTATGGATTTCACGATTCACGGCAAGAAACTGAAAGTACGTCCGGGCGTACACGGCGGCGCTCCTGAGATAATGTGGATTCAGGAGGAACTCAAAGTCGGCGATAAAGTGCTGTTAATGTCCGTACAGGGCGGACAGCGGTACGTCATAGTAAGCCGCGTATTTGAAATGTACTAAAATAAGGAGGCGCGATATGGCATTACTGCCGGAACAAATTAACGCATTACCGATAGATACAACGATAGAGTACGTTGATTTCCCCTCACTGACTTGGTACATTGACCCGATAACGCGTCATATAACGCGAATGTGCGACGGTCGCGAGGCGATAAAGCAAACAATCGAGGAAATATTATCGGTAGCTCGGTTCAAATTCTCAATCTTTACGCCGAACCACGGAATGGATTACGACAGACTGGTCGGAAGTAACTGGGGGTATGTGGTGCCGGAATTGAAACGGCGGTTGCTGGACGCGTTCAGACCCGATAACCGCATAACCGGACTAAGCGATTTCAAACTGGACCAAGTGGGGCTGGATTCGCTAAGGTGCGATTTCCTTGTACATACGGTATACGGCGAAGTAGCGCATAGTATGGAGGTGGACGGAACACGATGATTGACTTTTCCGACAAGACTTATTATAGGATTCTGCAAGAGCAGGAACAACGCGTACCGAACAAATACGATAAACGCGAGGGGTCGCTGATTGATACGGCGCTCCGACCGGAATCGTGGGAGTTTGAGAATGTTTATCTGTTGCTTAAACGTATACAAGCTAACGGATTTATGACGACCGCGGAGGATAACGCGGCAATAGAATATCGGGCGGAAGAACGCGGAGTACACCGCGACAACGCAAATGCCGCGATAGGCGAGGCGGTATTCGATATTGACGTCGGGACCAATAAGCGGTTCAGTACAATCAACGGCGCGGACAGCGTTATCTTTAATACGCAACGGTTCCGCGAAGTTGACAGCGACGGAAATTATCATTACGAGGTAGTAAGCGAAAAGCCGGGTATTGTGGGAAACGGCTACATTGGCGCGTTACTGCCGATAACCGCGGAATTCGGGAGCAATCTGCATATCGCAACTCTAGTCGGTATACTAATCCCCGGCGAAGAAGCGGAGGATAACGCATCGCTCAAAGAGCGGTATTGGGATAGTTTCACGCAAAAGCCGTTCGGAGGTAATATCGCGGCGTACAGAGCGGCGTGTTTGGAGATTGACGGAGTTGGCGGCGTACAGATATATCCGCACTGGCAAGGCGGCGGCACCGTCCTATGCTCGATTATTGACAGTACATTCAGTATTCCGTCCGACGATTTAATTAACATCGTGCAAAATGTTATATGTCCGCCTGAAGCAGACGATACAAATCCCAGCGCGAACGGTTACGGTATGGCGACGATTGGAGCGCAGGTAACAATCAACAAGCCGGAGGCGTTTGAGGTTGACGTAGCAATGACGCTGACGGTCAGAGGCGGTTACAGCGTCACGACGGTACAAAGCGCGGTAACGGCTTCGGTGAACGCGTATCTGCTTGATTTACGCAGGGAGTGGGGCAAGAAACTAACCCGGAACGTGGTGGAATATCCGCTTAGCGTAGAAATCGCGTGGGTACAGTTTGCCGTACTCCGCTCCGAGGGAGTAGCGAACGTAAGCGGTATAACGCTTAACGGCGATACGCTTGACATTGCGCTGTCGGAAACGCCGGAATTACAGCAACTGCCAACGCTCGGCACGGTAACATTTAATTAAGGCGCGAAAAGAGGTGATGATTTGTGGTAATGCCGTTCAAGGTGGAAATTGACGTAGATTTATACAATTTGCTCCCGGAATTCTTTAAGCGGATTGAAGAATATAAGGCTCTGACTGAAACCGAAGATATAGAGTTCCGCAAGTTATACGGTTTCGCGGTACAGGTGCTGTGCGACCTGTTTGTGCAGACGTGCAGTGAAGCCCGGCTTACGCTGTGGGAAAACGCGCTCGGCATTGAAAGCGACGGCACGGAATCCGCGACATACCGCAGATTCAGAATATTGGCATATATGGCGCGTGGTATACCATACACAACGCCGAAAATGAAAGAGTTGCTGAATACGTCGCTCGGAGTCGGCGCGTGGTCACTGCTGATTGACAATTCGGTTTACTCGCTGGAAGTAATCGCGAACTCACAAGCTCCGCCCGACGCGGTAAAGATTATTGGGTCGCTGTTTATAGACGTAGTTCCGGCGCACTACGATACTTTGATTAGTATTGATACATCAAAAATGTTGTTGTATCGCGGCTTGATTGGCAGTTACTACGTCAGGGAACAAACGGACACGCCGCAATTGCCGGAAATACGGAACGATACGAGTATTTACACAGGCGTATTCCTCAACTCAGCTTTCGGACGGATTGACTTAGGTGTTCCGAAGATGCCGACTATCCCGGTAATGTTCCGGGGGCTGACGCTAACAACCTACGGAAACATTATATTACCATAATGAAAAGGAGCGAATAATGCAAAATGATTCTTGGAGCAAAATAGTAACCAATGCCGGAGTAAACCTATTTGCGGCCGGCATTGGTCACGGCTTGGAGTACACAAAAGCGACCGGAGGCTCTACGCCGGCAGATACAGACCCGACCGCGATGGCGGCAATGACGGAAATTGCCGACCCGATAAAGGACTTCCCGATAACGGCGGCAGTCGCAAGCGGGAATATAACGAACGCTACGGTACAAGTGAGCAATACCGGAATTACGGGACAGACTGATTTATATGTCGTAGGCATATTCGGACAGCTTTACGATTACGATACCGACGGCAACAAAATCCCGATAAGCGATGAAACGCTAATCGAAGTATACGCGACAAATTTCCCGATACCGATACCGCTGGACAGCGGAAATCCAATGCCAAACTTTACGTTTGACCTCAATGTCGGACTGGTACACGGCAATACGTCGGAGGTAACGGTGAATATCGACGTAACGGCGTACATAACCGTGGGCAATCTCGACGACGCGCTGGAACCGATTGAAGCGCAGTTGACGGAACTGCAAGCGTCGGCTGACAACGCCGGACGACCGATGTACGGTATTATCTCAACGGCGGCTGACGAGCCGAACAAGAGCGCGGACGTTGACGGTTTCGCGCTGTTGACCGGAAAGCCCGTAATACTACTGATTGCGGAAACGAATACGGTAACTGACGATATTGTCACGCTGAACGTCAGCGATACAGGCGCGGCGGCTATGACATTAGAGGCAAGAGCGGCGCTGATTGCGGGAAAATCGGTTCAGTTTGTTTATAACGGTACTGAATGGGATATAGTCGGCGGCGTAGGCGGCGGTTCGGACTACGAAACAATGAGCGTCGAAGAAGGTATCGCCGGAACGTCCGAAGACGACCGCGTGGTCAATGCCGCTAATCTGAACGGCATAGTTACGAGCGTTGCGACGACAGTTGCGAATACGGTCAGCGGCGGAATAAGCGTAGTCAATCTCGCGGAGAGTTTGCACCACGTTGTATGGCAGTTAGCGGAGCAACAGCTTATAGACGATGAGGACATCGGCAATGTCAGCCGCGACGAAATAGACAGTCCGACGGACGTAAACCTAATATCGGGGTTGTACAGCAGCGCGGATGGCGGCAAGGTGCTAATCTAATTCACAAAAAATGTTGAAATCCTGCGGGTTATGTGTTAGAATGAAAACTAACACAAATAATCCAAAGGAGAATTGCGTTATGGGTGAACCACTGATACTGCAAAAGAAAACGGAGGTAGTGTTAAACCGCGACGTATACCCGACATTGCAGAACTTCCCGAAAGCGGAGAAATTCGGATTGTGCCAGGAGATAAAGCAAGCGTTTTACCGTGTGCTTAGGAATACAATGCTTGCGAATACGTCAAGGCGCGGCGATGTGCGTGAACAGAGGTTCCGCGAAGTGGATGCGGACCTAAAACTGATACTCGTTCTTTTCTCGATTGCGAGAGAACAGAAATATATAACAGAGAAAAAATCCTTGCAGTTGCAGGAAAGAGTGAGTGAACTCGGTAAAATTACGGGCGGGTTGATAAAGAACGCGCAGGGAATGATTAAAGGTCAGTCCTCAATGTTTGATTCAATGCCGACGTAACCGGGACGAGGAATCCCCAGGGTTAGAACTGACAGCGAACCGTGTTATTCGCGGGTACAACGGTGCTCGCTACTTCAATAATAACAATCCGGCGAACGCCAACGTTAATTACGGTTTCCGCCCCGCCCTGTAAGTATTTTGACCGGTATGGCTACGGCTCTGCCGGCGTGTCCCTGTAAGTGCAGACACTTCAGGGGAGTTCTAATCCGGCGTAGAAAAAACGCGAACACTTGAACAATGGTATGCCGCCGAGTTTGACCGTCACTGCGTAATAAACGCCACACGACCTAAGAAACGCCGACATACCGCACACTCTCTTTATGAACACAACAAAAGTACAACACTATGATATTGTGTGTGACTGGGCGACGCTGAAACGCAGTTACAAGCAGACACAAAGGGAACAGCGCAAATATCGCAGAGAGCATATTCTTTTCGATATGGCGCGTGAGCGTAACCTAGTGAGCTTGTGGCGCGAGTTGAAAGCGGAATCGTACAGCCCGGGTAGTTATATTCAATTCAAAGTTTTTGAACCCAAAGAGCGTCAAATATCCGCGCCGCATATAAAAGATAAAGTGGTGCAGTACGCGGCTCATATGGCGTTGTGGGAGGCGTACAAAGATGTGCTGATAAAGGACACCTACGGTTGTATTCTCGGGCGCGGAACGCACAAGGCGGTTGACAGGACACAGCATTTTATGAGGTTGTGCAAGTGGCGGCACGGCGATTGTTGGGTTCTGAAAATGGACGTAAAGAAATTCTTTTACACTATTGACCGCGAGATACTGAAAGGACTGCTCCGCAAACGAATCAAAGACGAGCGGTTCCTGCGTCTGATGGACGCGATAATTGACAGTTCGCCGGAGGGTGACGTCGGACTACCGCTCGGCAACGTAACAAGTCAGGACTTGGCAAATATCTATCTGAACGAGGTAGACCAGTACGCAAAGCGTTTCCTCGGCTTGCAGTATTACGTCCGGTATATGGACGATATTATTGTGTGTCTGCCGACAAAAGAGGACGCTCAAAGGACACTCGTATATCTGCGTGATTTCATTCGTGAACGTCTGCGCCTTGAACTGAACGCGAAAACGAAAATCTTTCCGCACAGTCAGGGTATAAATGCTTACGGTTTCCGCATACATACGACGCACAAGCAAGTCCGCACGTCAAGCAAACAGGCGATGAAACGCCGAATCCGCGCAATGGCGTGGAAGATGAAAAACCGGAAACTGCCGTATAAGCGGGTGCAACTGGCGGTGAATAGCTGGCTCGGACACGCAAGGCACAGCAACAGTTATAACTTGGCAAAGAAAATATTCCGGCGATACCCGTTCGTAACGGTGGAACACAAAGAATATAAATTTGGCAGAAAGCCGAACACGTCGTAAGTGTCCGGCTTTTGTCATATCCGCAAAAATGAAATCTTAGGAGGTAATATAATGGCAATTCCGAGTAATCCGGTAGTAGGAACAAAGTACAAATTTGGTACATTCTATATGAATAATACCAAACAGATACGACCCACGAAACCGTATCAACCTGATTCAGCGGCGACTGGCGCGCCATCAGCCGGCGACACGCCGAAATGGAGCAGCGGCAATATCGAGTTCCGCGATACAGACGCGAGCGACGCGTATCAAGCGGAATGGGTGTATGTCGGCAATGGCAAGTACATTTTGAGCTATAACGCCGCAGTAAGTATGTCTTGGAACACACTCGATACACAGGGGTATGTAGCCGGACAAAGTATGACGATAGACGGAGTGCTGTGTCAAGTTGGTCTGATGTCCGGCGGCACGGCAAGCGGCGATAACGGCGGCACTCCGGCAAACGACTGGGATAACTACATTGGCAACGTCCTAGCGTTAGGAGGATTGCCTACGCCGACAGCGACGGATTTAGACAACTCATTAGTCGCGGCGGACTATACAAGCACCCACGGCGCGTTCTGGCACTGGGCGAGCATATACAGTTGGATGAAAGATACATATCAAGCTAACCAAGCGTACCGTGTTATTCGCGGGTACACCGGTGCTCGCTACTTCAGTGGTAACAATCCGGCGAACGCCGGCGTTAATTACGGTTTCCGCCCCGCCCTGTTAATCTTGAATTCTGCCCCTCTGATTTCTGAACCTGCCGCTGATGGGTCACTTGGTAATAAGTCCGCGTCCTTTACGCAACAATATACCGTCAGCGAAGCTGACGGCGAAATTTTTTCAATTTTGGCAAAGGTAGATACTACCACAGTATTAAGCCTGTCTAACCAGTCTGCGGGTACGTTTCCGGTAGACCTAAGCGAAATATGGGGTGATTTGTCGCTCGGGACGCATACTTTGACC
>JAISKY010000172.1 GCA_031260745.1 Oscillospiraceae bacterium | reverse complement strand
ACGCATTTCTTCCGCCTGTGCTTCCTTGACCCGTTCCAGGGTACGGTTCTGGCTAACTTCGCTAAGGACAAGTTCTCCGCTCAAAAAGCATACGTACTCGCGAAACTCGGCGACGATTACAGCGTAGGACTAGCCACATACTTTAAGCAAGCGTTTGAAGCGCTTGGCGGCGAAGTCGTCTACGAAACATTCCCGGAGGGCAACAGCGACTTCGCCAGCTACATTACCAACGCTAAGAATTTCGGAGCGGACGTATTCTTCAGCCCGACAAGTCTTGAAGCGGCGGCGCTTATTATTGAGCAAGCGGCGTCGCAGGCTTGGGACAAGCCAATCCTTGCCGGCGATACGTGGGACAGTAACGTAGTCACCGAAGCCGCGAAGGGTAAAACCATCAGCAATTATATCACGACTTTCTATCAGGAGGGCGGCAGTCCGGAGTTTGACGCGGGGTTCAAAGCGTGGCTGAACGCTAACCCCGGTATGCTCGCGAACAATAACGGCAACGATATGATAGCCGCCGCTTCTCCGATGGGCTATGACGGCTATTTCGTGGCGTTAGAAGCTATTAAGGCGGCGGGTAGTACGGACAGCGTCGCGATTAACGAAGCTCTGTGGAACGTCAAATACAACGGCGTAACAGGTCACATTGAGTTCGACGCGACCGGAGACGCGGTTCGCACCGAGGCGGTCGTCAAGGTAGTTGACAACGCCAGCGGTACTTGGACATACGTAGCTACTCAGGGCGTAAACTAGCCTGAGCAATGCCGTACAGTCCTTGAACGCGGAAAAATTAGCAGTCCTACAGACTGCTAATTTTTTACGCGGAATTTGTTTGGACTGACGATTATCAACCAAATAAAGATATAGCTCCGGCTGAATATTGTCTTGCAAAATAAGGTCGAGTATGCTATACTATGGAAAAAATATATTGTGATGACACAATCGGATAAGGAGCAAATATTATGTCAAAAATACCATATTCGGACGCGGAATTGAAAATCGCGTACGAAAGACCCGGCGCGATGCCGGGATTTCCCTCCACACCGGAGTATTCATTTCCGGTATCGCAACGAGAGGGCGTACTAGCCGCGCTCAATCACGAGCCGATTTGGGAGATAACGGGGCTTGAGGTCAGCTACTTCGCGCCGCGTCTTAACCCTGACAACATCGCGAGAGCGTCAGTTATGGACGGTTCGGGCTCAGGGCTTGGAGTCGGCGGCGGTCTTGATATTTTCGGCGTTGACTGGGAGTTTGTCCCGTCTGTCGGCGGCTCGATGGTGCGCCCGGGCGGAACGCCGCTGTTGACCGACGTCAACGATTGGGAGCGCGTCGTTAAGTTCCCCGACGTCACCAAATGGGATTGGGAAACCGCGAAAGCCGAAAACGCGGAACTGTTCAAAGGCGGCAAATTCGTTTCTATGTGGATTCTTAACGGTTTCTTTGAGCGTCTGATTTCATTTATGGAGTTCGAGAACGCGGCGTTCGCGCTCGTTGACGAGGAACAGCAGGACGCGGTAAAAGCTCTGTTCAATCGGCTCGCCGACTTCTACATAGAGCTGATTGACGTGGAGTTAAAGCATTTCCCGCAGTTGGACGGATTCTTCGTCCACGACGACTGGGGCAGTCAGCGCGCTCCGTTCTTCTCGCCGAAGATAGCTGAGGAACTTTTAGTTCCGGCAATGCGGAAACTTACGGATTACATTCACAGCCGCGGCAAGTACGCGGAGCTTCATAGCTGCGGTCATCTGCTGCTTCAAGTACCGAATATGATAGCGGCGGGTTGGGATATTTGGTGCCCGCAAATGTTGAATGATACTCACAAAATCTACGAGCTGTACGGCGACAAGATAATCATTGGCGTATCGCCTGACGTTCACTCGAACGATTTCGGAAAAATCAGCACGGAAACCGAAGCCGAGCAAATAGCGGCGGCGGATTCTTTCGCTAAGTCTTTCTGCAAGCAGGATAAGCCGTCATTCTTTAATATGTACGCTAGTATGACGCTGACTCCCGCGTACCGTTCCGCGCTTTATAAAGCGTCGCGTCTTGCGTACGGTCGCGGCTAAAGCTTATCGCTGAACAAAAGTTATTAAGGTAAAATACGCAAACGCTCCTGTTTTCTCGCGAGAGAAAACAGGAGCGTTGATATTAGCGTTACTTAACCGTAAATAGGTGAATCAACCGTAATTCTCGATGAAGCGGTCATACGCTTGTTGATACACGTCAATAGCGCGATACCAACCAAGTGTTTCAAGTCCGGAAACGTAGCTGTCCCACTCCGTAAGAGGCTTAGTACCGTCAACGAATTGCAGATATTGCTCTTGCAAATAGGTAGTCATATCCGCAGTGTAAGTATTAAGCTCGGTTTGTTCTTCCGGAGTAAATGTAACCGCGCTCGGCCATTGCATCGAACCGTCATACTGGTAGTAGTTCGGGTCGCCCCAATACTCGTGGAAAGCCTTGAAACGCTCGCCGCCCGGGAACGCGTACGAACGGTTACGCATTGAAACGCCGCCGTCATAGAGTTCGCAAGCCATATAGGTCATTACCGCGAACGATAAGCCGTACGGGTGGTTTTGAATGAAATCGGAAAGCACAGGCTCGCCTTTTTCATTGAAGTTGAAGGTTTCGCCTTCAATACCGTAGTTTTGGTCGAATATTCCTTCGTCGCTGTATAAGTAATCGCAGTACGACGCTAACAGCGGAATATCCTCGGCCTTACCGCCAATCCACCACGAACCCCATTCAACCCAACTGCGCTGGTCGCCTAAGTGCAATACCTGTCCTTCGTACTGTACCGGGATATGCAACGGCACCCAGTGAGCGTTCGGGTCCGCGGTAGCGTTGCCGGCGTACTCGTACTGTTTCGCTTCTGTCGGAACCATACCTGTCGTAGCGCAACCCTGGTCAATCAGGTGAATCGCGTCGTTCGCGAGTGAAGTCATCCAGTCGTCGTTGAACAGTCCCTCGTCTTTCCAAACGAGTAAATCTGAAAGGAACGCCTTCGCGTTCTCGTCGGAGTTACCGAACGCGATTTTACCCTGCTTGTTGATATACGGAGTAGCGGGGCTGGTCAGGTCAATTCCGGTGGGAATGTCATACGCCACGAAAATTCCGTGAGAATCAATCGTGCTGATTAGATAGAACGGATTTTCAACGTCAAGCTCAACTCTGTAACGCAAAAGCGCGTCGTGAAGTTGGTCTAAAGTTATGACGTCGTCGTTAATAAGTCCAAGACGCTCAAGATAGTCGCCGCGAGTGGTAATTCTATGCAGATTTACCGGTTCCCACTCAAGGCACCAGAATGTCTGAATTACTTCCGGCAAAGGTTCAATCGTAGCCAGAAGATTCAAATCGTCCGGGTGAGCGTTCGCCATACGCCAGTAATTGGGGAAATACTCTTTGTACGGGTACAGATTCGTGAAGAAACCTTCTTCAAACGCAGTCTGAATCATTCCGGGATAATACCAGTCAATGTTGGTTGATATGTCGGGAATGTCATCGGACGCGAGGCGAATCGCGAGGTCGTCCCAACGCGGTCCCGCTCCGGGATAGCCCTGAGTTACGATGATGAAGTCAAATACCAATCCGGTTTTTTCCTGTAAGAACGCGTAATAGGGATTGGACTGACCGTAGGTTGTAACGTCGAATTCGCCGGCCATAACCTCAGAGGTGTAATAGGTATACGTTTCACCCGCAGTGGTTAGCGGCAATTCGTAGGTGTACTCCTCAAGAGGTACGCCGTAATCGTCGGTTTCGTAGTTTCCGGCGGCCAAATTGTGCGCCGGATTACCGTCGCCCCCAACGTCGTCGCCTGTATTCGACGAATTATCGTCGCCCGTATTAGCTGACGGCGCCGCTGATGCCGTCGCCGATGCCGGCGTGGGCGTCGGACTGGTTTCCGTAGTTGCCGTAGGTTGGCACGCGCCGAATAATCCGGCTATCATTACCAATGCCAGCAGCAACACTAAACTTCTGCGTTTCATTTTTTACCTCCGTTATTTTAAGAATTGATTAATAATAACATTAAAAATTAACATTGTCAATACTAATTTGTTCCAAAAACCTACGTTTTTGAGCGTCACTAACCAAATTCGGGTTAATCGGCTAAAGTACGCCCGAAATCCGGATTATTGGTTCTGAATCACCGAGCTTGCCATTATCAGGAAACAATTCGCGCTCCAAGTGTTCCACGGCCAACCGTCGCCCGCGTTTGGCTCGTTGAATACCGGAACTTTTTCGCCCGTTAGCGGATACGTATCAACCGGAACGAATCCGAGTATAATACCCTCTTTTTTTACCTTGTCGCAAAACCTACGCGCAATCAAATCCGCTTCTTTCGTCTTACCCGCAAGGCTTAGCCCGACGCTGAGTATCATATTCGCCGGAGCGACTACTTTTCCAAGTACAAAGTTTCGCTCAAAATTTATTATCGGGCTTTTCAGGCTTTCGCTTGCCAAACCTACCGGACTTAGAAATTCGCTTTCGTCGGTTATTTTCGCCGCTATTTTGTCGATAATCTCCCGCGGAAGTCTGTCGCCCAGCAATATCGGCTGATAACACGCCAAGCTCATACTATCTACGACTTCGCCGTCTTTTCTGGTGATAAACTTTTCGCCGTCCCAAAACTCGTTAATTAATATATCAAGCAGTTTTTTCGAGCGAACCGTCCAGTCGTCCGCAGCGGCGTCCTCGCCCGCGCCTTTGGCAAGTCGGGAGCAAGCCTCAAATAGTATTACAAGGAACGCAATAACATCGGGACTGCTTGTTGGGAATCCTTTGTGGAAGTTGGACGCGTCATCCCAACCGCTTTGGTGCGGAGTGGTTAACGCTATCAAATCGTCGCCCCTGTCGGCTGAACGGTACGTTGTCCAAAAGTTTGCCCATTTCGCGAACTTAGGGTACATTCTGATACATTCGGCGGGAGTGAGGAACGCGTCTCCGCAACGTCTAATAAGAAAATCAAGCGCGAAGCCCTGGAACGGAGCCTGATGGTGGTTGCCGCCTCCCGAAGTAGCGGGTTCCATATCGAAAATTGCCATACTGTTAATTCGCCCGGTGCGTTTATCCTGATAATCAAACATAGCGCAAATCAGTTTCCACGCTTCGTACGGGTCATTTTGCAATGGCATCGCGGCATAGCTTTGCTGCCAGCTTGCCGCTCCGGCAAGCCACTGATAGTGGAACAGTATCATATTGCTCGAAAATCCGCCCGTAACTTTGGTGCGGTGACTCCACACCACCCACTGGGCGTATTCTGCGGTTTCCTCGTAACCTTTCGCCACCGGAGGATATTTCTTTTTCCATTCGGCAAAATCTGCGTTATTCTCCGAAATAAGCTCGTCAAAAGGTTCGTAATTTGGATACTCGATATATTCGTTGACATATTCGTGCAAAGCCGCGTCAAAACCGCCGCTTTGAGTATCGGGCAGCAGGTTAACGACAAATTCGTCGTACGCTCCCTTAGCGTAGTTGTACGGAGCGTCGATAACCAAACTCCCGGTCAGCGCCTTAAACATTATCTTACCGTATTTGCCGAAGATTGCTTCGGTTCCGCTCCCGTTCGGCAGAGGATAAACGCCCTCTACCGCCGCTGCGCCGCGTCCGTCTATCGCGCCGCGAAGCTCAAGCCGTAGTCCCGCGTTCGTACCGCGAATACGAAGATGGTCGCGGTTGGTGAGAACGATTTCCACCGCGCCTCCGGTTTCGCCGGTAAGTTTAATCGAACCCGCGTCAGCGGTGTAATCGTATTTTACGGGCATTCCGTTTTGAGTGAGTTTCAAATCAAATATGAAGTCACTGGAGTTATTCATATCCATTGACTTGAAATTCGTCAGTCTAAGAAGCCGCGCGTAGAAATCCTCATATAGGTAAAACGCGGAGCCGCCCCTCGGATAAGGAGAGCGCAGTAAGTTAAATTTTTCGTGAGTTCCCAGCATCATATCTTCTATTCCTTTCTTAAATCTAAGGCTTTCGCGGCTATCGCGATTAGAACCGCGCTTCCGGCAGGGCTGTACCTGTCAGCGACTTCCGGCGGCGTATTAACCTCGTCGGCGGGCGCGTAACTTAGCTTTACGCCGTTGGCTTTGGCGAAGCTCAAAACTGAAAGCGCGTATTTCCTCGCAAGTTCGTGCTTATCTGAATCTTTAAGACCCCAGATTATCAGCGCGTTAAGCGTAAGGTCAACCGCTCCGCAACCCTGAACTCCGGGCAGATAGTATTCGCTTGCCTTACTTTCGGAGCGCAGTCCGTTATCGCTGACAAAACTTGCGTCGTCGTCAAGCGCGGACGCCAGTTTATCCGTAATATCCTTTGGCAGTCTGTCGCCAAGCAACAACGGAATAAACGAGAACAAACTTTCGGATATTTTTACCGCGCCGGAATAGTAGTCTTTACAAACGAACGCTCCGCCGTTCCAAAGCTCCGAAATTAACGCGGACAATTGCAATTCGTTTAATTTATTCCATTTTTCAGCGCTGACATTATTTCCGGACAACTCGGACAGCTTAATCAGCAGAGATGTAAGTAAAATCAAATAGGTTTGAAGGTCGGGAGTAATCGCGGGAGTACCAACTGCGAAAATGCTGGGATTTGAAAAACCCGACTCTCTGCGGTAGGCGTAGTAGAATAAACCCTTGCCGTCATAACGGTTTTTAATCCACCATTCGGCGGCGTCCGAAAGCCTTGTATAAAGTTCGCTAATCCGAGTTTTCGGAAGTTTGCCGAGAATATTGTCATTCAACAGTCTAAGTACGGCAAAACCGTAGAGCGGAACAGAAGCCTCAGACCTCCCGCCGGGAGCGGACGGAACTAAACCTCCGGGTTTTATAGAGCCTAACGCCGCGTCAATTAACGCGCTCGCGCAAAACGGGCAGTTAAACGCAAGCGAAGCCGCGTAATGATTAAGCGATACCGCGGTAGTGTCCGTGTATCTGCTGTTGAACAAAACTTCGCCGCCCGCGGCGTTTTGATAACCAATCCAGATAGAGTACGTCAAAATATCCGCCAGAGGTTTCCACGCCGGAGGAATCGTCTTAACCATTCCGGCGAATCGCTCAAACGCCTCCGCGTTCGTATTGACGCACTCGTCAAAAGTCAGCGTGACTTCGGGCGGAGCGGCGTCATACGGTACGTCGAAAAGTACAACGTCAAACTTCCCGTATTCGGGCGTAATGTGCAGAACTGGGTCTACGTTATTCCAAAGCGCAAGCTGCCACGTATCGTCAAACTCGAACTTTCCCGCTCGGTTTGAGAACACAAGACGCGCGCTAAGGTGCATTTCAACGCCGTATTTCGTTATTGCGGACATTTCGCCGAACCCAAATTCGCCCGAAAACGTGAGTTCGGGAACATTTCCCTCAATACGCAGAGCGTTAGCTGATTCATCAATCGTGAACCTGACGTAACCTTTATCCGTAACAAGTTCTACATAGAATGCCGTGGCATTGTATGTGTACGGAAGCTCAACCCCGCCGCTCCGAACGGCAATCTTCAGTAAGCCTTTCGGACGCGAGCCGGTGAACGAGAATACCGGAGCCAATGGAGTTTGCGTATAATACAAACCGTCCGTATCCTCGTATATCATGTGCCTAGAGCCGCGCATTGAAAACGGGGTCTCAGATAGATTCAGCTTAATATTTTCCTGAATAGAATCGACCATATACACAATACCTCTTTTCATTAATTAATCTATTTTGTTAAAAATAACACAAATATACTCTTACTTCAAGAGTTAAAATACCGGAATAAACTCAACCCACATATAAATAACCAAAAATCGGGCAACTCGACCGCAGTCCGCGAACGGCTAATCGTCCAAGCTCGGCAAAACTAAGCGGTATTATTACGATTGCCTCGCTTGAAGGCGTTTTAACCGACGCAATCAACGTCCGGAACGTAGTTTCGGACGAATTATACGCTATATTAAACCTCAAAACAAGACACAAGGAAATCAAATGAAAGTGTGCGGTATAGCGTGAAAGTGTAAAAAAAGTTCTTGACAAAAGCTCGGCATTTGTGCATAATAAATAATGAGGACAGACGAATCGCGCTATAAGATTCGTCACCAATATACGCGGAAAATCCAATAGCCGGTCGTTTGCTTTTTCTTAACCGAATCGGCTGAACTAAACTTGAATTACTATAAATTAAAACAGAGGTGATATTAATGCTGACTCCAAAAGAAAACTATCTCCAAATGCTGCGCGGAGAGATTCCGGAGTATATTCCGTCGGGCTTTGAACCGTACTCTGATTTCCTGTGGGTAGATGATTTCGCGACCCCCGCGTTTGCTCCGCGAGGATTCGCGTTTAACCCGTGGGGAGTTAGGTTTGTCGGGTCGCGGGATTTGGGTAACGGCGCGCTGCCCGAACCGGGCAGATTTATACTTAAAGATATAACCAAATGGCGCGACGTAATCAAAAACCCCGATATACGCAATGTGGACTTTGAGGCGTACTACAAAAAGGACGTCGAGGGTAAAGACAGGAAAAACATCGCGATTGTAGCGCTGGGCGGCGACTATTTCCAAACGCTTGTCAGCTTTATGGGTTTTGAGGAAGCGATGCTCGCGATGGTTGAAGAACCCGACGAGGTAATAGCTCTTAACGAGTATCTGTCCGAATACAATTTAGAAGTTTTGAGCCGTAAGTTCGACATCGTAAAGCCTGACGTGTATATGATAGCGGACGATTGCGCCGCCGCCAGAACGCCGTTTTTCTCGCCGGAGAT
>JAISKY010000066.1 GCA_031260745.1 Oscillospiraceae bacterium | reverse complement strand
CTCTCCGTGAACTCTGAGCCAATCATCTGCATTCCGACCGGGAGATTGTTCCCGTCGGACCCGCACGGTACGCTAAGTCCCGGAAGTCCGGTAATGTTGACCGTTACGGTACAAATATCCGTAAGGTACGTTTCAACCGGAGTAAGCCCCGCTCCCATTTTCAGCGCGGTAGTCGGAGCCGTGGGCGTAAGCAGTATATCGCACTTGCCAAGCACGTCGTTGCGAAGCTGTTGAGTAATCGCATAACGCAAATCCTGAGCTTTTTTGTAGTACGCGTCGAAGTAGCCGGAACTAAGCACGTACGTACCAAGCAGAATACGGCGCTTGACCTCCGTGCCGAACGCGGCGGAGCGTACTCTGGAGATACCGTCGTCAATGTCCTCGTAAGTGTCGGCGGCGTAGCCGTAGCGTATCCCGTCGTAACGCCCAAGGTTGCTCGACGCTTCCGCGCACGCTAAAATATAGTACACCGGAAGCGCGTATTTCAACAGCGGAAGTTTAACCGGGATAATCTCGTAACCCAGCGACTTGAAAACCTCAACGGCGCGTTCAATCGCGTCTGTAACAGGCTTGCTTGCGCCGTCAAAGAACTCGTCGGCAATCCCGATTTGTATTTTCTCCGCGCTCCGCTCTCTAATCTCCGCTCTGTTTACAGAGGTCATATCAAGGCTGTCGTATTTAGCAATCTGCGTGAACACGGTTTCCGCGTCCTCCGCGTCCTCCGCGATAATTCCGATTTGGTCAAGGCTGGAGGCGTACGCGATTAACCCGCGTCGGCTTACCGCTCCGTAGGTGGGTTTCAGTCCGGTCAATCCGCAGAATGACGCGGGCTGACGTATACTTCCTCCCGTATCTGAACCCAAACTGTACGCCGCGAGGTTAGCCGCGACCGCGCTTGCGCTGCCGCCGGAACTTCCACCGGAAACGTAGTCTGGATTATGCGGATTTTTCGCGCCGCCGATACGAGAGGTTTCGCACGTACTTCCCATCGCGAACTCGTCCATATTCGCTTTGCCAAGTAGCGGCGCGTTCTGCGATTTCAGAATATCCCACACGAACGCGTCATACGCGGGCTTATAGCCCGCGAGGATATTCGACGCGCACGAGGTTTCCAGACCTTTAGTGCTGATGTTGTCCTTTAGCGCGAAAGGTACGCCCTCCAGCGGAGCCAACGCTTCGCCTTTTGACAGTTTAGCGTCAACCGCGTCCGCGGCGCGTAACGCGGCGTCCGGGGTCAGCGAGATATACGCGCTAAGTCCGGAGTTGCCGCGCTCAATCGCCGACAGATACCGCTCCGTAAGTTCGCGGCAACTGACTTCGCCGGAGGTTAGCAATTGTTGGATTCTCCTGATTCTACCCACGCTTACGCACCTCCAAAACAAAGTATTCGCCATCGGAGGTTTTCGCGTTTGATAGCATTTCGGCTCTGTCCGGCGACGGCTCGGAAACGTCCCCGCGAAGCGCGTCAAGTCCTACGCCGTCCTCAAGCGGAGCGGCTTCGACCTCCACCGACGCGATTTGGTCGGCGAACGCTACAATGTCCGACATATCGCGAGCCAAAGCGTCAAGCTCCTCGTCCGCGACATACAACCGCGACAACATCGCTATCTTCTTAATTTCTTCCTGTGTTACCATTCTAAATCCTCCGGATTTAGAAATTATAAATTATAAATTATAAATTATAAATTATCCGATATGGCACACTAACCTGCAAACGCATAAATTGCCAATTCGGTTAATTTATAATTTATAATTTTGCGTTTATAATTTCTTCTATACGTCTGTCGCGGCAAAGTAGCCGCTGTGGATTGCCCCGTCTACTTTGCCGGGTTTTTTCGCGTCGCCTATCAGAGCGACTTGCGGAGCGGAGTTCGCTAACTCAAAATACAGCGCATCATTCGGCGTCATTCCCGTCGCGTACAGCGCCGTGTCGAAGCCCTCCGGAATCTCGGTAAGGTTAACTCCGGTCTTTACCTCAACTCCGCTTTCAAATACGCTTTTCAAAATCCCAAGTCTAAGCATATCACCCGCGTCGGAGCAAATCTGGTCTGCAATCTCAAATATCGTGACGCGTTTGCCAAGATTTTGCAGATAAATCGCGATTTCGGTTCCGATTAGCCCGCCGCCGATTATCGCTATTTTTTCGCCTTTGATTTTCTCCGGCTCAAAGTACGCGGCGGTAGCGTGGTGAGCGTTCTCAATACCTTTGATATTCGGCACGACGGGGGAACTTCCGGTAGCGGCGATTATATTGTCCGGCGCAAATTCGTCGATTATCTTTTGAGTAACCTCGGCGCTAAGGTGAACCTCCGCGCCGGATTGCTTCAATTGATTTATCAGCCACACCTTGAAAAGTTTGATTTCGTTTTTATGAGTACCCTCAATGTCCGCGAACCTAAGCCAACCGCCAAGCTCCGGATTTTTATCGTATAATCGAACCGTATGCCCGAGGTTCGCGGCGGTAGTTGCGGCCTGAATCCCTGCGGGACCTCCGCCGATGATAAGAACCCGCTTATTGCCGCCCTTTGTCAGCGGCGACTCGCCGCCCGCGCCAAAGCCTAAGCGCTCCTCGCGTCCGATTAGCGGGTTGACGGAGCAAATAAAATGCTTGTTGCGGTTATCGCTGTCGGTGCAGTTAAGACACCTAAGACACGGACGATTTTCAACGCCCTCTCTGGCTTTTTTAGGCAGATACGGGTCGGCGATTAGCGCGCGCGACATACTTACGCCGTCTGCTTTGCCGTCGGTTAAGATTTTCTCCGATTGTTCGGCGGAGAGAATCGAGCCGATTGTGTATACCGGAATCTTGACTTTACCGCTTTTTTTGATAAACTCCGCAAGGTGAGCGTTTTGCCCCAACGGTGAATACGGCGTCGCGAAGATGCCGGAAAAATCGTCCGTGCTAACTTCGATTAGGTCAACGTACTCCTGTAAACGCGTTACGAACTCCAGCGTGTCCTCAATGGTAAAACCGCCCGGAGCGCCTTCCTCGCCGCTGATACGCGCCATAAGCGGCGGCTTTGAGCCGACACGCTCGCGGATTCTCCGGAATACTTCCAATGGAAACCTCATACGATTTTCTAATGCGCCGCCGTATTCGTCGGTACGCGTATTTTTCAGAGGCGACAGAAATTGCGCCAGCAGCCAACCGTGACCCGCGTGGATATGCACCGTGTCAAAACCCGCGTGAAGCCAAAACTCGGCGGTTTCCGCGAACTTGTCCGCGACATAGTCCATATCGGCTTTCGTCATCGCTCTGACGGAGGTTCCGAAGTGGTTTACGCCCGCGACGGGTCCGTACATTTTATCCTTGTCCTCGTTGTACTGCGCCTTGACGTTAAGACCGCCGTGAGTAAGTTCAACGCTCGCGACAGCGCCGTGTTCGTGTATAACCTGAGCCATCTCGCCGAACAGCGGCAGATTGTCGATGGTCGAGTGCATACCGGGCGTGTGATTGCCGCCGTCGCAGACGCTGACCTCGCCGAGGTTGACGATTCCCGCGCCGCCGCAGGCTTTATGCTCTAGGTATCTGATGTAATAGTCCGTCGGTCTGCCGTCCACCGTGTGGAACAGCATATTCGGAGCGGACATTATGCGGTTCTTAACCGTCACGCCCCTCATCTTGAACGGCGTAAATAGATTCGGATACGCGGGTGTGTACATTGATGTTACCTCCCAATTTAGTTTTTCCTGTTACGCCCATTATACACGCAATATACCGAGTTGTCAAGACCAAACGAAACTTCGGACTTCGAGTTTTCCATACGCGGCCGCGCAAGCGTTTTTTAATCAAACTTTAATTTGACATTTGACGGGTATTGTGCTATACTTAACATATTCTTAACAGAATAGGGAGATGAATATGCAAAAACGATTAATCGCTATGACACTTATGTTAGCAATGATGTTGGCAATCTTCGCCGCGTGCGGTCAGAAAGACGGCAACGGCAACGACGGCGACGGTAACGCCTCGGCTTCGCCGGGCGCAAACGCCGACGCCGAGGGATTCGTATATGTCCCGACATTCTCTAACGTGAACATAACGGGCGAAAACGTGTTTAACCAAACACTAAAGTACATTGACGGCAAAATTTACTACTTCCAAGGCGTGGAAGTTGAATCCGCGCCGGACGCGGACGCCGTACCGGACGAGGAAACCGCTCCGGCAGATGAAAGCGAATCCGGCGAAGAATTATTTCCGATACCACTTACAACGGAGATTCAGATGTTCTCAATGAACATTGACGGCTCCGACGCTAAGCGTATCGAGGGCTATCAAGCTCCGGTTACGCCGGAGGGCTACGACGACGCTCCAAACAAAAACTATTACGTAGGTATGTTCTCGCCTAACGGCGACGGTACCGCGTGGATTAACGAATCGGGAAGTTTCGGCTCGTATAGCGAGGACTACACAAAGTTCGACGGCGTTCAAATCTCGCAAATACGCAAAATCAAACTTACCGGCGAGGAACTCCTTAACCTTGACCTCGTTCCGGTTATCGGCGAGGACGCGATGTTCAACCCGCAATATATCGTCGCCGACAAAGACGGTAACGTAGTAATATACGGCAGTACCAACTCGAACAACTATAACGACTGGAAACAGGGCGTATATGTGTTCTCCTCAGACGGTACATTTTTGTTTACAAAAGACATTGACCAGAACAACGGATATATAAACGGAATGTTCAAACTTCCGGACGGACGCGTCGCGTTAATTATGTTCGGCAATATGTCGCCGGGAGCGCAGTTAATTCCGATTGATATTACCGCTAAGGACTTAGGCTCAAGTCTGGGCAATTTGCCGCAAAATATTTACAACGGCATTGACGGCGTAACCGAGGACGGAAAATATCTGGCTCACGACGATACCCGGCTGATGTCGTTTGAGATTGGCGAAACGGAAACTACGGAACTTGTCAACTGGATTAACAGCGATGTTGACGGCAGCAGGATTCAGACGGTTAACGTACTGGGCGACGATATTCTGCTGACGACTTACAATTACGACTACGGCAACGGAGCGGAACCCAAGTTCACGATGGAAATAATCACGCTGAAAAAGACTCCGGCGTCCGAGGTCAAGCAAAAGACGGTGCTTACGCTCGCGTGCTATTATCTTGACTATAATCTCCGTCCGCTGATACTGAACTTTAATAAGACTGACCCGGACTACCGTATTAATGTCAAGGAATACCTGCAATACAATACCGATACGGACTATACGGCGGGTCAAACCAAGCTGAATACGGAGATAATCTCCGGCGACGTTCCCGACATCTTGTTTTTAGACACGGGGCTGCCGGTCACAACATACGAAAACAAGGGCGTACTGGAGGACTTGTACCCGTACCTTGATGCCGATGCGGAATTAGGCGGCAGAAACGTGATGGTTCAGGCTGTGCGTCAGGCGTTGGAAACCTCTGACGGTAAACTTTTCAGAATCGCCTCCGGATTCCAGCTTGCTACCGCGATTGGCCGCGCGGATATCGTAGGCGCGGAAACGGGGTGGAATATGGACGACGTTACCGCAGCAATGGCTAAGGCGAAGCCGGGCGCGGTTGTGTTCTCAAACTATAACGGCACCAGAGACGGTTTTATGCAGCAAATTTACGCTTTCGTCGTACAGGACTACGTGGACTGGTCTACCGGAGAGGTCAAACTTAACTCGCCGGAGTTCGTCAAACTGATTGAGTATGTGAAAACGCTCCCGACCGTGTACGACTGGGAACACGGAGAAAACGAAATGCTGGCGATGCGCGACGGCAGCGCGTTGGTACTCGGCGACAACTCAATTCAGAATTTCAACGACATCTCAAAGCTGAAAGCCATAATCGGCGGCGAACTCGCGTTTAAGGGTTTCCCGTGCGAAAGCAAAAACGGTAACGCGATATACGCGCTGTCTCCGCTTGGAATGAGTTCTAAGAGCGAGCATAAAGACGGCGTATGGAGGTTTATTCGTCAGATACTGAAAGACGACTATTGGAACTCGGACAGAGGAATGAATCTGGAGTGGGCGTTCCCCTCGAACCAGAAGTTGCTCGACGAACGCGCGGAAATCGCGATGCGCGAGAATCACGAGGGTGACTCCATTCAGGAAATTAACTATATGGCGGGCGGAAGCGGTTGGAGTTCAAGCGGAAGCGGCAACGATTACCTGCCGGGTCAGGCTGATAACAGCGATAAACCGATTTCGCCGAAAGGCAGAGTAACCTTTGAGGGCGCGGGTATCGACCCCATTGAGTATTTCGCGCTCTCTAAAGCGGATTACGACAAGTTTATCGCGTTCCTGAACTCGATTAACCGTACCGCCTCCTTTGACGAGCAAATACAGAAGATAATCGCCGACGAGCTTACTCCGGTATTCTCCGGTCAGAAGGACGCTAAAAGCGCGTGCGACGTTATCCAGTCAAGAGTGGACATCTACGTAAATGAACAACGCTAGACGCTCAACGTACAAACCCGCGGAACCATTTAGGCTCCGCGGGTTTCTTATTTTGTTATTTCTTACGGGGTTTCAGTTTCGCTCCCAGCGGTTCGTCAGCCGCCGTGCGATACGTCATACCCGGCGGCGTAATGAAGTTAACCGCTTTTGGCATGACCTCGACGTTAATAAACGTATCATAAAATGTCTCGCCGTCAATTACAATCGGGAGCGGCTGTTCGGAGCGAACTTCAATTCGCTTCGCTCTGCGGTATATGAAGTTGTCGGGGTAATGCTCAAAGTTGCCGCGAAGATACGGCCCGACAATCCGGAGCGCGTTAAACACGCTTGAGGATTTGTACAAAATTACGTCAAGCAGTCCGTCATTAGGCAACGCGTAGGGTTGAGGCGTTCTGCCTCCGGCGTTATGCGAGCCGTTTCCGATATTTATAACGCCGAATACTCCGCCGAAAAACTCACCGTCAATAATTACCGTGTATTTCTGGCGGCGCAGACCGGAGTCAATCGCGGCGATTATCTCTCCGCAAAAATACACAGCCGGAATCAGCCTATGTAACACTTTTGTTTTACCGAGAATATTCAGGAGCGACGCGGTTTTAAGTATCGCGCTCGCCTCAATGCCGATACAGCAGCAGTTAATCGCGTGAGTATTACCGCAGTACAGTACGTCGGTTTCCGTAGTCGGAGAGTACGCAAGCAACTGAATATCGCTGAACGACGGATAACTGCGCTCCCCGAACGACAGCAGGAAATCATTGGAGTTTCCGTACGGAACATTCGTTATCTCCGCGTTCGGCAGTCCGATAATTCCGTTGATACAGTCGAACAAAATTCCGTCGCCGCCGACCGCGTAAACTCTGACGGTTTCGCCGCGCGGAGCGGCTTCAACGTATTTGTTAATCGCTCCGATTGCGTCACGCGGCGCTCTGGACATATAAACTTTGTACGGCTCGTGGTTTTTTGAGAACGCCTGGATAATCTCCGTAACGACGGCTTCAACTTCGCTTGTACTCCGGAACGATTTGGGGTTAATCACAAACAGGTGCAGCATTTTTCCTCCGAACAATCACTAATTGCCATATTTCAACACACACATATATTCGTACAAAAGCCCGCGCCGCATTAGGGCTGTTTTGTACAAATTACGTAAATATACGAAAACAACGCGGTAAGGACGCAATTTTCCGGTACGTTTTTGTTCATCGGACGCCTGTCACGGGAAAAATTCGCTGTAAGTTTCGGTGACGATTTCGGTTACGCGTTTTGTGAAAGCCTCGTATCGCTCGGCGATGGCTTTACCTTCCGGGGTAAGGTCACAACCTCCGCCGAACCGTCCGCCCTGCTGACGGTTAAGCACGGGGTAGCCAAGCTCACGCTCCACGTTCGCGACGATTTTCCAACCTTTGGAGTAGCTCATACCCATTTGAATACAAGCGGCTTTCAGCGACTGTAAATCGTGCGTCAGCTTCAAAAGTTTGAGCGTACCTGGTCCGAAAAAACCTCTGTCGTCTTTGGCAAGCCATACCTTGATTTTCGCGTGCAGAGTATTCATATTTTTATCCTCCAAAGTCTATTTCCCAGTCTGTGAAGTTATAAAACGCGTTGTATTGAGTAGGCGTCGCGCCGGCGACCACACCGCGGTTTGTCAGCAGCGTACCGCGCTCAAACACCAGCGGCGTAAACGGTACCATATCACAATATTCCCTAAGCATAGATTTTGCCGTATTGGTTTTCCATTCGCCGGGTTCAGACGCCTGAAACTCCGTCGCGAACTGGTCGAACGTAGCATCGTAATACCCGAACCGAGCCGCGCCTTTATCGTCGGCAAGCGGCATTAACGTGAAGTTAGCCGATATTTGAATCGAGCCGTAATACAAATCGTAACGTCCTTCGTTAAGCGCTTTTTGGTAATCAGCCCACGACAACTCCTTGAAGTTAATGTAAAATCCGTAGGCTCTTAGCATTTCCACTATTTGTTTCGCGGCGTTAACTTTTTTCAGGTTGTCGCGGTGAACGATAAACTCCAGGTAAATTTTTTGAATATCGTTGTTGTCGTCAATATACTCAAGATGACCGTCGCCGTCGTAGTCGGCTAACCTGACCGCGTTCATCTCGATTGGCAGACTTTCCTCCGGAATCAGAGCGGTTTCCGCAATCGAGTCAATGTAATACGGCGAACCCGGCGGTAGCGGAAGTACGGACGGCTCACAGTCCGGCAGTACGTGTTCAGTAAGCTCCGCGCGATTTATCATAGACGCGATAACCCGCCGCTTCGCGGGGTCGGAGCAAGCTCCGCGCCACGAGTTAAAGCCGATATAGTGCATTATATTGGTCACATAACTGCGACGCTCCGCGCCCGCGCTAAACTCCATTGAGCCTGTATCGCTTTTGTTCTCGACTACAACGTCGATTTTCCCGCTGTCAAACGCCGGAATTAAATCCTCGTGAGCAACCTCCGTCAGATAAATCGTCTTAATCGGAAGATTGGCATAGTCGCGGTGGTAGCTGAATGCGTTTAACCTGGAGTATAGCTCATCCAGCATAAACGGACCGGTTCCGGACGGACGCTGTGAATACGTCGTACCGTCTTTCATAATCGGAATGTCGAGCAGAGCGGGAAAATCATAGTCAGCCTTGTTAAGCGTAATACTTACCGCGCCGTCTTTCGCTCCGACCGCTTTGATATTTGAAAGTCGGTTCACGAATCGTCCCGTTTCACGCGCGGTATTCAGCGAGCCAATAATATCGAACAATCCAAGCTCCGCGCCGTTGTGACATATAATTCCCTGTTTTATTCGAAATATCCACCCGATTCCGTCTATTGTTTCCCACGAGTCGCACAGTACGGGTTCCCATGTGTAGTCCGGATTAATCCGGAATAAGCCCTCGTAAATCAGCCCCGCAAGCTGCAAATTATTGGTGCTCAACCCGATGACAGGGTTGAAGGACATATCCGAATTCCATTGCAGGGTGAATCGTTTATCGTGTTCGGGCGGCGGAGTCGGTTCCGCAGTCGGAGTAGGCGCAAGCGTTTCGCTGGGAGCCGGAGTTTCATCATATTCCTGAACTACCGGCGTACGTGAACACGCCGACAACGCAAGCGTCAGGATAATCAGTATAGCAATAAGTCGTTTCATAAAATCTCGATAACGGAAATGTTGTTTTGGTACGCGCCGCCTTTGGCGAGTTCCGCGCGCCGCGACCAGTAAATATCGGACTTGCACCTTACGCAATCCGAGTGAATGTCGATTCGGGTTACGCCCGCCTCACGAAGCTGCTCCGCGACTACGGCGCGTAAGTCTATGTTTTTCGGAAACCCGTCTACAATACCCGCGCCTGAATCCGGACTGATTGTACCGCGAACTTTAGCGATTACCTCGTCGCCGACTTCGTAGCACTCGCCGCCAATCGCGGGACCGATATACGCCTGAATATCCGCGGGAGCGGAACCGTAAAGCTCGGTAAGTTTCGCTACGGTTTTCGCGGCTATGTTAAGCTCCGTACCTTGCCAGCCCGAGTGAACCGCCGCGATACAGTTAGCCGCAGGGTCGTACATCAAAACCGGAACGCAGTCGGCGGCGGAAACACAAATCGGAAAGTTGCGGAGGTTAGTGACGACCGCGTCCGCTTCGCAAGGCAGTTCGTCAGCGGCGACTACTTTTCCGCCGCGAACCTGCTTAGGTTTAGCGGCGTTCGCAAACCCAAGCGATTCGGCGGTATCCATTTTCGTACCGAACGCGTATCTGACTTTCTCCATGTGTATATTATCCTCTATCTGCGGCTCCAGTTGCGGTTTTTCGGAGTATTAGACTTTTTCGGAGAGTTATCGCCGCCGACATTCTGAATAGCTTTCAGATTCTTAACGACGCTCTTACGCTGAACTTGTTCGTTGCGGCGAATCTGTACGCTGAGAATACGCTGAACCAAGTCGTGCTTGATGCCGTTAATCATACCCTCAAACATCTCAAAGCCCTCGCGCTTGTACGCGTCGATGGGTTTCGAGTTTCCGAACGCCCTAAGCCCGATACCGCGCCTAAGCTCGTGCATAGCGTCAATGTGGTCCATCCACAATTCGTCAACTACGCGGAGCAGGAATACGCGTTCAACCTCGCGCATATCAAAGCCAAGCGCGGAAAGTTCAACTTCTTTGGCGTCATATTTAGCAAGAGCGGCGTTGGCTTTTTCCTCGCGTAGCTCGTCAACTTCGCTGTCGAACCTATCCGGGTCAGGTTCGATTTCCTCTTTGGACACTTCCTCAATCATAGAGCGTATATAGGTTTTTAAGTCCTCGCCGTCAAGCACTTTGCGACGTTGAGCGTAAATAAGCTCACGCTGCATATTCATAACGTCGTCGTATTCCAATACGGATTTACGCGCCTGGAAGTTGCGGCTTTCGACCTGTTTTTGAGCGCGCTCAATAGCGTTGCTAAGGATTTTAGCGTCAATCGGGTCGTCCTCGCCAAGTCCGAGCGACTCAACCATACCTAAAACGCGGTCGGAACCGAACAGGCGCATAATATCGTCAGTCAGCGAGATAAAGAACCGGCTTTCTCCGGGGTCGCCTTGACGACCTGAACGTCCGCGAAGCTGATTATCAATACGGCGGCTTTCGTGACGTTCCGTACCGAGCACATACAGCCCTCCGGCTTCAATTACTTTGTTAAAATCCTCCGGAGTCGCGTCCGCTCCTCCCAACTTAATATCGGTTCCGCGTCCCGCCATATTCGTCGCGATTGTTACCGCGCCGGGTTTACCGGCTTCCGCGATTATCGCCGCTTCGTGTTCGTGGTGCAACGCGTTAAGCACGGTGTGAGCGATACGCTCTTTAGTCAGCAGTTTTGACAAATGCTCCGACTTCTCAACGGAAATCGTACCCGCGAGAACCGGCTGACCGCGTCCGTTACACTCCTTGATTTGATTGACGATTGCCCGCAGTTTGCCCGCGTCGTTTTTATAGACAATATCAGGGCGGTCTATTCTTATCATAGGCTTATTCGTGGGGATTTCCACAATATCGAGCTTATAAATCGCCGCGAATTCTTCTTCTTCCGTCAATGCCGTACCGGTCATACCCGACAACTTAGAGTACATACGGAAATAGTTCTGGAACGTAATAGTCGCGAGCGTTTTATTCTCGGCGGCAACGGTAACGTGTTCCTTCGCTTCAATCGCCTGGTGCAAACCCTCGCTGTAACGCCGCCCGAACATCAGACGTCCGGTGAACTCGTCAACGATTATTACCTCGCCGTCCTGTATAACGTAGTCAACGTCGCGTTTCATAACTCCATGAGCGCGAATCGCCTGATTTACGTGGTGGTTCATCGCACTGTTCTCTATATCGCTCCAGTTTTCAATTTTGAAATGATGTTCCGCTTTCTCAATACCGCGAGCGGTCAGTGAAACGGATTTACCCTTTTCGTCAACGACGTAATCCGCGTCAATGTCCTCGGATTCTTCCTCTTTTTCGTCGGTTTCACGCACGACCTTGACTTTCAGCCGACGTACGAAATCCTCGGCTTTCTCGTACAGGTCGGACGCTTCATCTGCCTGACCGGAGATAATCAGCGGAGTACGCGCCTCGTCAATCAAAATGCTGTCAACCTCGTCTACGATTGCGAACACGTGACCGCGCTGAACCATATCCTGCTTGTAAATCGCCATATTATCGCGCAGGTAATCGAATCCCATTTCGTTGTTAGTGCCGTAGGTAATATCGCACTCGTAAGCCTCGCGGCGTTCTGCGGGAGTAAGCCCGTGAATAATCCGCCCGCAAGTCAGACCTAAAAAGCGGTGAATCTGTCCGATTTCCTCACAGCCGACTTTGACGAGGTAATCGTTGACCGTTACGACGTGAACGCCTTTACCCTCCAGCGCGTTAAGGTAGCACGGCATCGCGGCGACTAAGGTTTTACCCTC
>JAISKY010000017.1 GCA_031260745.1 Oscillospiraceae bacterium | reverse complement strand
AATTACGCGTCATACGGTAATAGCCGAGTTCGATATAGTTCTTGTAGCCGAGCGTCACCGCCATCTTCGTCCGAACCTTTACAAGCTCGTCAAACAGACTGTCAAGCCGCTCTTTGTGTTCCTCGAACCACGCAGCTCTGGCGTTCCACGACGCTCGGCGAACTTCCGCGTTAACGTCCAAATGATACGGCTCAAGTTGAGCCAGCGTCAGAGTTTTGCCGTCGTACTCAATCTGAACCGACGCAATCAGCTTGTCGTACTCCGTGCTTAGTTTGTTTTCCTCCTGCATCAGCGGAATTATCTCCGGCGAGAAGGTTTTCATCTGAATTTCCGTGTTCAGAAACAACTGCTTACCCCACTCGCGCTCAAGCTCGGAGCGATACGGAGTATTTACCAATACTTTCTTGACCTCTTGGTTAAGTTCCTCGATTAGCGGCGTTACCTCGTCGAAATAATCCTGTTCCGCGGAGTAAAATTCGTTGGTCGTGTCCAACGAATGCCGAATAAACGCAAGGCAACCCATAGTGGTGAACCTCGCGAACTCGGTATCAATTTCCTCGTAAGCCTTAAACGCGTCGTCCGCGGACTTAGCCGCGCCGAACTTTTCAAGCGCGGAACCTACCAACTTTTGAACGTCCTCTAAGTTAGGACGCGAGTACTTCATTTCCGAAAATTTCATCTTTTCTCCCTCTTGTTATCAATTAAAACGCAAAACTATAATTTGCTTTTTACAATTTCCTTAAAGTGTCTGCCGCGTTCCTCGAAGTTCTTGAATCTGTCGAAACTGGTGCTTGCCGGACTAAGCAAAACAATATCTCCGGGTTTCGCCAAACCCGCGGCGGTCAGAACCGCCTCGTCGAAATCGTCTATAACCTGTACCGACGGAGCGGCGCAGCCGCAATCGCGAACCGCGTTGAAAATAGGCTCCGCTGTCGGACCCGTAAGCACCAACGCCTTGACGCGCTCCGAAATCACCGGACCAAGCGCGTCAAACGGTACGCCTTTGTCCTTACCGCCCGCGATTAGTATAACTTTTTTGTCAAACGCTTCCAAACCCGCGATTGTCCTGTCTGGGCTGGAGGCAATGCTATCATTGTAAAACCTTACGCCGTTAAACTCGCGTACAAATTCAAGACGATGCTCCACACCGGAGAAGTTATCCGCAACCTGCCGAACAGCGTCCGCGCCGACAATCCCGTCAAGCGCGGCAATCGCCGTCGCGAAGTGTCTGCGGTTATGTTCGCTCAAAACTTTTTTAAGTTCAAGCCCCGAAACGGAGTTCGCGTCAAACACTAACCTGTCGCCGGGTTTCTGAAACCTGAAAATATTAGTTTTCGCGGAGGCGTATTCGTCGAAACTTCTGTGCCAGTCTAAATGGTTAGGCGTAATATTCGTCAGCACCGCGATACGCGGTGACTTTTTCATTGTTATCAACTGGAACGAGCTAAGTTCCGCGACCGCGTAATCCTCCGGCGCGATGTTCTGAACCTCCGCAAGCAAAGGCTTACCGATGTTGCCGCCTAAGCGAACGGTTTTCCCCTCCGCTTTCAGCAACTCCGCAATCAGCGTAGCGGTAGTAGTCTTACCGTCTGAACCCGTAACCCCGATTATCGGGCAAGGACAAATATCAAAGAACGCTTCCATCTCACTTGTCAGAACCGCGCCGTCTTTCAGCGTAAGCTCCCACGGCTTTACGCCCGGACTTCGGAATACAACGTCCTCGCCGGAACAATCCAAATATCCCTCGCCGAACTTGCTCCGTTCCAAACCGGGAATCTCCACTACGTTTTTATCGCGAGCCGAAACGTCAAGCCCGTTGTCAATCAGCAACCGCAAAAGCGGCATATTGCTGATTCCGACTCCGACCACCGCGATTTTCTTGCCCCTAAGTGATTCAATAAATTCAGTCAACCGCAAAATCTCCCCCATATTCAACAAATTATAAATTATAAATTACGAGCATTTTTCACTTTTCATTTTAGTTTTTCATTCGGTTACGCCCTTAACAGCGCTATCCAGTCCGGAGCGGTATAGACAGCCGCCGCAAATACGCCGACCGCTAAACCGCATAGCGCGGCTCGCGGCGACGGCTTACCGTTAACGCTCGCAGGGAAAAAGTGATTTCCCACGGCGTACCCAATCAGAGTTCCGGCTATCGTCGATATTACCAATCCCACTATGTTCCAACTCATTTTATTTCCTCTGCAAAATTATAAATTGAAACAAACTTGGTAGATTTCCAATTATTGGGTAATCTAAGAATCTAGCCAATTTATAATTTCTAATTTATAATTTTTAATTTACAAAGTTGTCGTTGTGCCATTTCTTTTCAATCTCCGGGTACGAATCCAAAACCGCTCGGAACGCATTATAATATTCCCTTAATTTTTCCGGAGTTTTCGCCTCGAACACCAACCCGATTTCAGGCATATTCGACGACGCTCTTACAAGTCCCCAACCCTCGTCAAAGTAGAGCTTCAAACCGTTTATTGTGCTGTATTTCAAGTCGGGATATTTCGCCAGCAATTCCGATTTTACGCGCTCAACGACTTCGTATTTCGCCGTGTCCGCGCACGGAGCCGCAATCTCCGACGATACGAAGTAGCTCGGAAACTCCGCAATCAAAGCGGAAATCGGCTTTTTCTCCCAACTCATCGCTTCTAATAGTTTCGCCGCCGCGTAAATCGCGTCGTCAAAGCCCCAGTACAAATCTCCGCCAAGGTACAGATGCCCGGAGCGCTCCCCGCCCAAATCCGCGCCGACCTCGTACATCTTACGCTTGATATAGCTGTGTCCCGTATTCCACATAACGGGAACGCCGCCGTGAGCCTCCATATAGTCCGGAATCGCCTGAGTACATTTGACGTCAAATACGACTTTCGCGCCCGGCTTTTGCTCCAACAGCTTTTTCGTCAATAAAAGCAAAAGTTTATCCGCCCAGATATTCTCGCCGTTCTCGTCTAAAACACCGATTCTGTCGCCGTCGCCGTCGAACGACATTGCAATATCCGCTTTAATATACGGGTGAAGCAGAGTTTTCTTCAAAAGCTCCCGAGCTTTAATATCTGACGGATTCGGGAAGTAGCGCGGAAAACTCGTGTCCGGGTCGCAGTTAAGCTGAAATGTAACGCACCCCAGTTTTTGGAATACCTCATAGGCGAAAACTCCCGCGCCGCCGTTAGCCGCGTCGATTACGATTTTCGGTAAAAATTCCGGATTCAGCTTTACTCTTGAGAGAATATTATCAATATAAGCGTCGCGGATATTTTGTTCGCGAAACGTACCTTTCTTGCCTGTCTGGGTAGTATCCCCATTTTCTACAATTTTCAAAAGTTCCTGAATATCGTCTTTGCTAAGCGTCAGCGACTTCGCCGCCGAGAGCTTAAAACCGCTCCAACCGTCGGGATTGTGGCTTGCCGTAATCATCATCGCGCCCGGCGTATCCAGATAGTGTTGAGCAAAATACAGCGCGGGCGACAACGACAGCCCGATACCGATAACCTCAAATCCCGCGCTTACGAAGCTATTTACCGAAGATATATAAAATCCCAGCGAACATTCCCGGCTGTCGTAACCGATTACGATTTTGCTGATATTTCTACGAGAAAGAAAAACCGCGAACGCGCTAGCAATCTTACCGACATTCGCGTCGTTAAGTTCCTCGTCGTTTAGTCTGCCGCGCACGTCGTACTCGCGAAACATTGACCTGAAATTCTGTGTTAGCATTTTGTTGTCCTCCGTTAATTTTAATACCTAACTAATATTGAGTTATTGGATTGCGCTGTGTTAATTAATTGCCCGTAATTTCCGCTTTTTCCAATTCCAAAAGCTGACGCTTCTTTTCGACGCCTCCGGCGTAGCCCGTCAGACTGCCGTCAGCGCCTACTACCCGATGACAAGGTATGATTATCGAAATCGGATTATGCCCGACCGCGCCGCCTACCGCTCGCGCCGACGTTAGGTTTCCGCCCGCGCTTAACCGTTTGGCGAGGTCGCCGTATGTCGTAACCGTGCCGTATGGAATCTCCATAAGCGCGTTCCACACTAATTGCCGGAACTTACTGCCGCCGGGCGCAAGCGGCGGAGTAATCTCCGGCTTATTACCAAGAAAATAGTAATCCAACCACCCGCGAGTCCACTCGAAAATCTCCAAATCGCGTTCCTCTGTGTCCGCGTCCAAGGTAGCCGCGAAATACTTCTGCCCCTCAATCCAAAGCCCCGTAAGGCTCTGTCCGTCGCTTGAAGCCGTAAGCGCTCCCACAGGCGACGCAATTTTGCAAATGTAGCTCATTTGTAATCTCCTTTTTTAAGTAAACTCTCAATTTCCGCTCTGTACGGAGCCGCAAGCGCCGCTCCTTTTCTACTCGCGCACAACGCGCCCGCTGCGTTACCGCGCCCAGCCGCCCCGAATAAGTCCGCGCCCTCGGCTAACGCAACCGCGACCGCTCCGTTGAACGCGTCGCCCGCTCCGGTAGTGTCGGCAACATTGATTTTGAAAGCGGGAATATATTCCTCGCGAACCCCGTCCGTGACGTATACGCCCTTACCGCCCAGCGTAACCAGTTTGTTCCGAACCGGAACGTCGCCAAGCTCCGCCGATTCGGCTTCGTTCGGAGTAATAATATCCACATACCGCCAAATGTCCTCCGGAACCGCCGTAACCGGCGCGGGGTCCAATATTACCGTAAGTCCGCGTTCCTTAGCAAGGCGAATCATCTTCAGCGCTACGGAAACCGTAGACGAGAGTTGCGTCATAAAAATCCCGCGCTCCGGCAAACCCGCCGCAAATTTGGCAAAATCTTCGTCGGTCATACGACGGCTAGCGCTTTCGCAGCGAATGATACGATTATCGCCGTTTTCGTCAAGCAACACTACGCTGACGCCGGTAGGATATTCGGAGCTAACCGCGCAAAGCTTGGTACTCAAACCCTCGCTCTCCCAAAAATCCAACGCGAACTTACCGAACGCGTCAACGCCGATTTTCGTAGCAAGCCTAACGTCCTCCGCTCCCGCGCGAATCGCCGCTATCGCCTGATTACTGCCCTTGCCGCCAAGCGAAGTCGTAACTCTCCCCCGCGATAGATTGGTAGTAACGTCAACCGCGGTACTGCCCAAAATAAATATCGGATTCATTCCGTAATTTTACACTCTTACGACGGCATTGTCAAGAGAAAATTATCCTCGGATTACATATTATCGCGCTCACCTGTCATTATGCCTACAATCAAAGCCGAACGGAGCGCAAGCTCCGTCCGTTATTTGTTCACCGTTCACCGTAGACTGTTACCTGTTAACTATTAACTGTTATCGTATGTCCGCGCAGATAATCCTCTGTACGCATACGTTTACCGCCCGGAGCTTGCAGTTCGTCAATCACGAGCGCGGAACCGCCGCCGCATGGCACTGTCAGAGCGCCTCCGCTCCCAACGTGAGCCTTGTAAATCTTGAACTTCTCCCCGCCAAGCTCCGCCGACGCTCCGGGCTTAGGACACAACCCTCGAATCTGATTAGCAATCTCACGCGCGGAGCTCGACCAGTCTACGTAGCAGTCCTCGCGCCGTATCGGCGGAGCGTACGTAACTTCGCCGGATTGAGCTATAGCCTCGGCGGGCAATACGCTCAGCGTTTCAAGCAAAAGCTCCGCGCCTAGGATTTTCAGTCTGTCGTAAAGCTCCCCGTAGGTTTCATTTTCGCCGATTGCGGTGATTTTTTTTGAGATTATACCGCCCTCGTCAAGTTCAAGTCGCATTTGCTGAACGCACACTCCGGTTTCGGTATCGCCGTTCATAATCGCGCGTTGAATCGGAGCCGCGCCGCGCCACCTAGGTAAAAGCGACGCGTGAACATTAACCGTTCCGAACTTAGGCGCGTCAATCAGGCTTTGCGGAAGCAATTTCCCGTAAGCCACGGCAACGCTAACGTCCGGAGCAAGTTCCCTGACGATACGCTCCGCTTCGCCGTCTTTCAGCGACTCCGGCTGATACACGGGAATCCCGAACTCCGTCGCGAGTTTTTTCACAGCGGGAGCCTCGAACTTCATTCCGCGCCCTTTCGGTTTATCCGGTCGGCAAAACACTCCAACGACCGAGCGCGCCGATTTAACTAACGCGTCCAAACTCGCCGCCGCGAACTCCGGCGTACCCATAAAAACAATCCGCATTTTCACCTCTTGTATAGCTGTTAACTTCACCGCTCTGCTTATCTTACGGCAATATCATCCGCGACAGCCCAATTGTCAGGCAGCGAGAACACCGACTGATATGGAATCAGATTAGCGTCCTCGACATTTGTCATAAGGCTTATCACGTAAAACGCTCCGAAAAATACCACGACGACAACGCACATCAGCGCGTTCTTAACTCTGTCCTTACTTATTTTAATATACATCGGCAGTAAAAGCAAGATAGAAATGTAAAAATATTCGCTTATTCTTGCGAGATACACCGTTTTCAGACTAATTACCGTAATCAGCGACGCTAAAATGTATTGGTTCACAATCAAATCATAGTAAGGTTCTTGTTTCCGCAAAATTTTCCGCCAAATAAACGCCGGAATAATCGGTATAACCGTAAAGATTACCCGGATTACGCTAACGCCCCGTTCGTTATCGCCGACCATACCGCCGTATCTGGTATTTTGCGCTAACGCGATAACGCTCGTCTGAAATACGCTGAACAGAGCGAACACTACCGCCGCCGCGATAACCGTAATCAGCGTAGTATTGGACCACGAGGGCTTAATTAATATGAAGTACGCCGGAATCATCACAAGCGCGGTCAGGTGAAACAGACTCGCGAATACCACACATACGCAATAAGGCATAAACTTCCTGTTAATCACAAAGCGATTCGCGGAAAACACAATCGCCACAGCGATTGATTGTCTTATGATATTAAGCGTAGTATAAAAACAAAACGTCAGAAT
>JAISKY010000011.1 GCA_031260745.1 Oscillospiraceae bacterium | reverse complement strand
ATACTCCGATAAGCGGTGTAATTAGCAACGCAATCGCCAGCGCGGGAATTACAAACATTTCCATTGTTTTTACCTCTTTTTTATTTTACTGCGTGAGTTAACTATTTTGTCACAGGCTCAAACGCCTTACCCTGACCTTCGTAATAGTGCGAGAACAGTTCGTAAAACTGAAGCCTAAGCACCTGAATCCCAACGATAAAGCCCTCTAACCCGATTACGAACAGGTTTCCGAAAATCAGAACGGCTATATTTCCGGCTCCGCGCATCATCTCCGCTAACGTCATTACGACCATCATCATTCCGGCGTGGCTGATTATAAACCCTCCGACGCGCAGGAACGACAGCGTATTTGTCAAAAAGCTAAGAACTATCTCGAAAAGCTCGAAAAAGCCCTCAAGTATCCAACTTCCGATGCCCTCGTCCTCCGGCAGGAATTTGCCCTCGTGACGTATTACTTTCGTCAGGCTTTCTTTAAGGAAAATAACGACAATCGGCACGACCAGAACTACGATTATATACGCCGGAGTAAACAGATTCGGACCTCCGGTAAGCATACATACCGCTCCCGCGAGTATGCCGCCATAGAATATCAGACCCGCAAGTCCGTTGTTGCTGAAAAACGCGCGTTCTATGTCGCGGTTTCGGATTCCTTGCCATATATTAATCAGTATCGTCGAGATTATCAGCGCGACTCCGATTCCGATAGCGGTCAGCAATATTGTGTTAATTGACAGCGGCGACATAACCTCAAACGGCTTCTCCGCGAAACCTATCGCTTTGTAAAGCGGGTCTAAAACGTGTTCTAGTCCGAATACGGAACCGTATACAAGCCCGAATACCGCGGAACTTATACCTATCCTAATCATGATACTGCCGAGCGCCATTTTCCTGACTTTCCAAAGCACATATCCGAAAATCGCTATCAATATTCCTTGCCCCAAATCGCCGAACATTATACCGAACAGTAGCGTATACGTAATACCGAGAAACGTCGTCGGGTCAAGCTCGTTATACCCCGGCAATCCGTACATCTCAACGAACATCTCAAAAGGTTTCCAAATCCGATTATTTTTCAGCTTAGTCGGAACCTGAAGTCTGCGGTCGCTGTCGTGCGGCTGAAATGTAATCTCAAGCCCCGGAATATTAGCGAACAACTCCGCAAAACGCTCACTCTCCGACTTAGGCACAAAACCCTCCAAGTGGAACATATTCCCGTACTCGCCTACGTATTTTCTAAGCGCGAACGCGGAGTTCAATCTATTCAGCGTCGTATACACTGACAGGAAAAAATCCTTGTTATCGTTAACAAGCGCGGTTAATTGAGCGTCAAGTTCTACTATGTCGCGCTCGGTTTGGTCAATCATACGGCGTAATTGTTCTCTGGCGCTTTCCGGAGTACCGTGTATGGTGTTGGGTATCCAAATACGCTCAAAGTCAAGCGAATTGAATATATCCATAATCTCGGCGTAATCCTCGGAGGTAGTTAGGAAAAAGCCCCAGTGATAGTGTTTATCCTCCGTAAGCGAGAAAAACAAAAACATTTTGTCCGCGTAATACGAAAGTTTGTCGAAGCTGCCTACCGGCAGTCTGCCGAAGCGGATTTTATAATATTCGGAGCCGAATAAATCATCAAGGTTTTCATTAAAATCACCGAAATGTTCAATAAACGTAAGCGCGTCAACATTTTCCGCAAGGAAATTTTCAAGTTCTTTACGCATCTCGGTAAGTTCAATAAATTTGCCTCTAAATTCGTTGATGAAACGGTCAGTATCGGAAGGTTCAATGCTTATATCCGACGCAAAATCGTCGCTGTTTTCCGTCGCGGACAATCCCGCAAGCGCGGCGACCTCGTTCATATGGGCGATAACCTGGTTATACGGACTTTCGCCGGACAGCACCGAATAGCGAACGGCTTCGCCCTCCGGAATAAAGCCGAGCCCGTCAAGAACGTCCTCAACCTCCGGCAAATCGTCCTCGGTGGTAATATAAAATCCGCGCTGATAGTCGTCGTCTTTAGACAGCGGAATAAACTCAAAACGCTCGTCGCTACCGCTTAGTAAAGGTAGACTCTCGCTCGGCAGACGACCGAACCTGATTTCCAGATAATGGCTCTCAATCAATCTGTCAACATTTTCGCTCAGGCTAACGCCGGCAACTTCCGAAACTTCTTTCAGTTGATTAAGCATCGTGTCATACGGATTAGTTTCACTTACGGGAGCAAAACCGCCGACGCGCGTACTTGTACTCGCGGCCTCCGGGTGAAAACAACCGGATTCCATACATTGCGGCAATACGGCGTTAAGGCAATCCAGCCGTCCGTAAAACCGTACCAGTGTCATTTTCTCTATTGCCAATTCACTCACCTCCCATTATCAGGAGTTTTTTTGTTTCGTCCGACGAAAGGTTATAATACACGCTTTCGATTATCTTTATCAGGTTGTTAGTTTCAATCGTGCTTAACGTCATATACGCGACAAAACAAACCGGAGCGTCCTCGCTCGTATAAAGCAACCGCGTCATCATTTCGTTAGTAATGGCGTTCTCGCGGTATTCTACATAGTCAAAATCAGCGTTTTCAAAATCTTTGCTGAACTGGGAACGCTTCAGTTCGCTTACAAACGCGTCGGAGTTAGGCGTGTCAATCAGCGATAAAAGTTCCCGCCGAGCGGTACGGTTTCGCATTGGGAGCAGTCTGCGCTCAAGCTCCTCGCGCGACGTATCGGGGAAATATTTCTTAACGCGAAAAATAACAACCGTATTGCGAAGCTGAGTAGTTACTCCGAAGATTCTATTAAGCGTGTGTTTAGCGTCGCCCTTAAAACTTTGTTCAATAATATCATACATTTGACCGTAATAACGGGTAAACATCGCGGTGTCGCACGTAGCGTAGTCGGCTTTGCCGCCGCCCGCGGGTTTACACGATTCAAGCCAGCTAACATAACGAGTGCCGCTTAACGCCTCCAACAATCCGTTAAAGTCGCGTACCTTGGATATTCTGTCGAAATCCACGCTGACAAACGGCAAAATATACCGCGGGTATTGCAGCGCGAATAACTCCGGAGTATCGTCGTTAATAAGACGAATCATTTTAAGGATTTGCTCAATTTCCGCCGGAACGATATAAAACTCGTAAAAGTTCGGCGTAGTTTTGGGAATATAGCGCATAAGTTTGGCGTCCTCACTATAACGCTGCTCGCTAAGCAAATTCTCAAGCTGACCGCGATGTATAGAGTGCGGCTGAACTCCGGACAAAGTTTCGGAGTATCTCGTTTCCGACTGCAAATACGCCGCCAAATCCTGAACGCTTTTTTTTGAGATAAGCTCGCGGTACTGGTCGGGAGTAATGCGGCGGCTTCGCATCGCGCGGATTTTAGCCGTAACCGCGTTCGTCGAAAGCGTACTTAACATTCCGTCACCCGCTTTAACAGCGCGTCAGTCCACTCGGAGCGGTTACTGTCAAATTTACGCTCCAACGCGGCAATAAGCGTTGCGCTTTCGCTTTCAAGCTCCGCGATTTTAGCGTCGCGTTCAGCCTGAGTTTCCTCGGTAAATTTGGCAAGCAGACGCTCACGCTCGGCGGCGAAGTCCTCGCTGAGTTTAGTTTTTTCTTCGGCGATTGACTTTTTCTGCTCGTCGCGCCAAGCCTTAATAGTCTCCACGCGCTCACGCGCAACGCGGTCAATACCGACAAGTTCACGAATCATACTATCCATAACTTGCATTATAGCACTCAAACTCAAGTTTGTCAACAGCATTTTTTTATTTTTTTGCAATTTAATGTATACAAACTTGCAACATTATGGCGTAAAAAGTTATGAATTTTCCAATTTTAGCCCGTATCGGGCTACGACAATTCCTCATAAAGACGTAATCTTCCGCTACGAATGAAAGAAGTTAGTAAATTGTTATGATACTTGCTCAATACGCGCTTGACAAATCAGATTTTTTGTAGTATACTGTAAATAAGAATAGTTATTACTAGGAGGATTTGTGTATGAAACAGGATAATAAGCTGCCGTTGGCGATTGAGCCGTATGACCGCGAGTGGGGTGTCGGAGTTTCAGGTCTGACCGAAAATCCGTCGCCGTTTCCCAGAGTTAACCGTGTGCTGAAACACAATAAGGAAATCGACAGTACCGCTGACAGTCAGCGCGCTTTGATTGTTACCGAGTGCTTCAAAAAATATGAAGCGTTTCCGGCAAATATTAAATGGGCGATGACGCTTCGCGAGGTTCTCAGCCGCGTTACGATAAATATCTGGCCGGACGAAATTATCGTCGGAGAGTTAGCGGCTCCGCCTAACGGCGCGCCCGTTTACCCGGAGTTCTCCTTCGATTGGGTCGTAGACGAAATTACGAACAAACATACGGAACTTCGCAAAAACGATAAGTATATCGTCGACGATAAAACTAAGGCTGATTTGCTTAGTATTAAGGACTACTGGAAAGGTCGAACCGTTTCGGAGGCGACCGTCGCGCAGTATACGGAGGACGAACGGCTTGGCTCGCATC
>JAISKY010000298.1 GCA_031260745.1 Oscillospiraceae bacterium | reverse complement strand
AAGCGACGCTCAATATAGAGCGCAAGGTCCTCGACGTTGAGCAGTTCGTGAACGTCCTCGTCGAAGATTTTTACGCGGAATTTGCGTTCGCACTCAATTACGAGTTTCGCGAGGTCAATCGGCTCCACGCCGTATTCGGCGGTCAGCGGAGTATGAAAGTTAAGCTCGTCCGGGTCTACGGAGATAATCTCGCTTAGCTCATTGATTATCTTCTCAATTGTTTTATCGGTATTATCCATTTTCAAAATCTCCTAACTAAGCAATTCGCAAGTCTGACCCAGGCAAAACAGGTTCAGACGGTGCAAAGCTCTGGTACACGCGATATACAGCAGGTTAGCGTCGCGGTCGGTCGCGTATTCCTCCGCTCCGCATACCAGCGTCGCGTCAAATTCCAAGCCTTTCGCCATATACACCGGGACTATGAACACTCCGCGAGTATTATAACTCGCGCCGCTTACCATCAGACGTACTTCGGCAAGGTCTTTAAGTTTCCCGTACAACTCGCGTGAGGCGCGTTCGCTTTTACAAATCAGAGCGACGGAAGCGTAACCCGCGGTCAGGCACGTTTCGATTTCGTCAACCAACGCGTCAAGATACTCGCTTTCGGCGGAGCATACCTTTACAGTCGGAGCGTCGCCGCTTCTGCCGAAGTTTTCAATTTCCTGACCGACAATCCCGGAACTGAACTCCAAAATCTCTTTCGTGGAGCGGAAACTGCGGCTAAGCGTCGCGAGATACGGATTTTTGACGTTCAGCGTATCCTGAATACGAGCGTACAGCGTCATATCCGCGGGTTTGCCGACCGTCTGACTTACATCGCCCAAAACGGTATAGCGCACGGCAGGGAACAGCCGCTTCAAAATCTCGAAATGCGCCGCGTCATAGTCCTGAGCCTCGTCAACCACGACTTGCTTAATTCCGCTTGTCTGCACTGATTCGGAGTTGCCGATTCGCCGGGGTTCAAGCATAAGTTTCAGCAGAGTAATCCCGACCGCGTCGCGGTATCTCAGCGGCGGTTGCGGTATCGGTTCGCCAAGCATTTCAAAGTACAGAGCAACGTAGTCAAGCCGCGTAAACTCGCGGACTCGCGTTATAAGCTCCGTACTTTCCGAGATTGAGAGCATACGGGCGTACTCCTTGACCTCCATTGCGTGTTCCGGCAACAGGTTAGCCTCCGCTTCAAGTTCCTTCAACCTAGCCGGGCGAAGTTTATGCACCTTATCCATTATCTGACGCTCCAGTTTGTCAAGACGCATCGCCAACGGAGCGTTATCGTCAGATTTGGCAAACATCTCGTCAAGGTCAAGCGCGGAGTAAACCGTTTTGCCGCAATATTCCACGCCGCGAAACTCCGGCTTAACGCCGGACGCGAAATTCTTAATCCGCTCCGCGAACTCCGCGGAGGATTTGTAATCTATGTCGGAAACGTCGGCTTCGCCGATAATTGCCGACTCGGTTTCGGCGAATTTTGATTCGACCTCAATATTGCCGCCGAGTACGGTGTTAATCAAATCGCCGAATACGAACGAAACCACGCTTTTTTCGCCAAGTTCCGGCAGTACGCTTGAAATATACTTCTCGAACAGTTTGTTAGGCGACAGCACGGCGATATTGTGAGCCGAAAGTTGATTCGACAAACCCTCGTACATCAGGTACGCGGCGCGGTGAAGCGCAATCGAGGTTTTGCCGCTTCCCGCGGCGCCCTGAACCATCAGCAAATCGCTCCGCGCGTCGCGGATTACCTCGTCCTGGTCGCGCTGAATCGTTTCGACTATCGTTTTCATCTTGTCGGACGTGTTTTGCGAGAGCATTTTACGCAGATACTCGTCAACGATTTGAACGTCGGAGTCGAAATAATACTCGAACTTCGCGTTTTTTATTTCATACTGACGTTTAAGCGTGATTTCGCCCTCGATTGTTCCGGCGGGAGCTTCATAACTCGCGTAGCCGACTCCGTAGCGGTAGAACAAGCTCGAAACCGGAGCGCGCCAGTCGAATACGTACATATCGCGGACGTTCTCACCGCGCACCGAAAATCGTCCGATGTAGTGAGTTCTTACCGGGCGGTCGGAGTCCGACCGCTTGAAGTCTATCCTCGCGAAGTACGGGTTCTGACGCGCGGATAGCAATTGCTCCTCGCGCTTCAGCGACGCCTCCGCCGACAGCGAACCTCTGGCAAGCGGCGTAAGATACTGCGCGATTTCCATCATACGCTCGTCCTTGTCCAAAGCGTTAGCTACGTCGTCCGTTACGTCTTTTTGAAGCTCCGTAAGCTCAAACTCCAGTTTCGCGCTTTCACGCGCCGCCGCGATAAGCTGAGCGTCAATAACCGCCTCGACCTCGTCAAAGCGCCGAAGCTCAAGGTTTAACTCGTTGTCCAATGGCTTCACCTCCCGAACCGTATTATACGCCAAACCGCGCGAAAAAACAAGTCTTGTTTTTTCTGTTGATATGTGGTATAATATTACCTAGAAATTTTCCCGTATGAAAAAACGGGGGTTTTAACAAAAGCGGGTTAGCGCGCGCGAGGCGTACATTGCGGAGGAAAAATACGTTTGACATCGTTTCCGATTTGTGCTATAATGCTAATATTCGGATTATGGTAGGTTAATATCAATTAACGGGGGAGGAACTGATAATGTTTAGTAGTCTGGAGTTGTTTGACTATCTGTATGTATGGAACGGCTTTACGACTTTGTCTGTCGTATTGCTAGTTATCGGCATTGCGCTGTTAATCGCGGAGTTCTTTATGCCCGGATTCGGAGTATGCGGGATTCTTGGTATACTGTGCCTTACCGCCGATATATTTCTCACGGCTCGCAGCGTTACCGAGGGTTTGCTGATGTTCCTCGGCGTAATCGCGATTGTCGTGCTGATGTTGGTGCTGTTCGTGCATTTCAGCGCGAAAGGCAAGATGCTTAGGGGAATGATTCTCGGTACGACTACAAGCTCGGAACTTGGCTATAACTCAACGCGCGATTTCAGCTCGCTTATAGGTTACGGCGGACACGCGCTGACGCCGCTTCGCCCGGCGGGTGAGGTTGAAATCGGCGGTCAGCGTTACGACGTGGTTACTCAGGGCGAGTATCTGCCTAAAGGCAGCGACGTCTACGTAGTAGAAACCGAGGGCAATCGGATTGTGGTTCAGGCGGTCGTATCGTAATTAATTAATGAGTATCAAAATTAAAAAACTGGAGGAACTAAACTTATGGAAGGGTTTTTACCTATTGTTTTGGTGGTAGTAGCCGTAATAGTGTTTATCTGGATATTTTTCTCGCTGATTCCGGTCGCGCTGTGGATAAGCGCGCTGGCGGCGGGAGTTCACGTGAGCATTTTCACGCTGATGGGTATGCGGCTTAGGCGCGTCGTCCCCGCGAGAATTGTTAATCCTAGGATTAAAGCGGGTAAGGCGGGACTGAACATCGGAATTAACAAACTGGAGGCGCACTATTTAGCCGGCGGCAACGTAGACAGAGTAGTTAACGCTCTGATTGCGGCTCAACGAGCGAACATAAACTTAGAGTTTGAACGCGCGGCGGCGATTGACCTCGCGGGACGCGACGTGCTTGAAGCGGTTCAGATGAGCGTTAACCCAAAAGTAATTGAAACTCCGATAGTCGCGGCAATCGCGAAAGACGGAATCGAGCTTAAAGCTAAAGCTAAAGTAACGGTTCGCGCGAACATAGACCGTCTTGTCGGCGGCGCCGGTGAGCAGACGATAATCGCTCGCGTCGGTGAGGGCGTTGTTACTACGATTGGCTCGTCGGATTCGCATAAGGACGTTTTGGAGAATCCTGACAGGATTTCTAAGACGGTGCTTGACAAAGGACTGGAAGCCGGAACGGCGTTCGAGATTTTGTCGATTGACATCGCGGACGTTGACGTCGGGCGTAACGTGGGCGCTCAACTTCAGACTGACCAGGCGGAAGCCGATAAACAAATCGCTCAGGCTAAAGCGGAGGAACGCCGCGCGATGGCGGTCGCGCTGGAACAGGAGATGAAAGCCAGAGTTCAGGAAATGCAGGCTAAAGTTGTCGAGGCGGAGGCCGAGGTTCCGCTCGCGATGGCGGCGGCGTTCCGCGACGGCAAACTGGGCGTTATGGACTACTATAATATGCAGAATGTCATCTCCGACACTAAGATGAAAACGTCTATCGCGGTGGCTCAGACGGGCGGCAATCAAAATAATAATAAACACTAACAGCGTCGGTTAAGGGAGAGAACTGATGAGCGAAGTAATACTCAGCGCGGAGGATATGCGGAAACGGTACGGGAAAAGAATACTGTTAGACGGATTTTCACTGGAACTAAGACGCGGAAAAGCGTACGGACTGATAGGCGCGGAAAAGTCGGGCAAAAGCTCGGCTTTACGTGGTTTGCTCGGATTGATAAAACTGGACGGAGGCAAGGTAACGTGGGATATTCCGCGAAAATTCGCGGGCGCGGCGATTGACTTGCCCGCGTTTCACCGTGAACTTAGCATTCGCGGTAACTTACAGGCTCAGGCGAGCTTGCTGAAAAATAAACCCGACAGCGGCAGGATTAGTATGCTGATGGAACATCTGATGATAGAGGAGCATTTCGCGGGCGAACGCTCTATGCGTAACTTGCTGACGGGTCAGAAACAATGCGCGGCAATCGCGATGGCGATGCTCGGTAAGCCGGAACTTCTGATTCTGGACGAACCGATGTCCGCGCTTGACGATGAATGCCGCAAAGCGTTCTCGGATTTGTTCAAAGAGGAGTACGCCGATAAAACCGCGCTGCTGACGGCTCAGGAAGCGTCGGACCTTGACGGTATCGTGACAGATTTTATATATATAGACGGGGGAAGAAATGCTAAAGGCTGAACTGCTGAAGTTTACTAAGGGCAAGTTCCTTATTTTCGTGTCGCTGATGATGGTTATTATTTCGTTTTATGTCAGTGAGCGCGAGGGCGCGTCAAGATACGGACTGTTTACAAAAACGGATATACTGAATTACTACGACGGCAATAATATAGATTTAAGAATGGCGGCGTCAAACGTCGCAAAGTATTGGGAGCTTGACCGCGATTGGGTTGAAAGCCAAGCGACGGATATGTTTGAGCTTGCGGAAACGATTCACGAGGTTCAGTTTAGCCGCTTGCTTAACGTAAGTCTAGGGTTTATTCTGTTCGCGTCATTTTTCGCTCCGTATTATATCGGGATGGACTTCAAAACCAGACTTTGGAATAATATGCTGTATGTCGGCTACCGCAGAGCGTCGATATATTGGTCGCGCATAGTCGCGTACTTTACAATTACTATTCTGGTGTCGCTGATAACCACGTTCGCGCTGATTTTTTTGTTCGCGGGAACGATTTTCACCAAAGTTTCCGCGGGGTTTATATGGGCAAGTATTTTTCGGAAGGCGCTGTTTGACGCGGCAATAATGTCGGTGCCGCTGGTGTGGATATATCTTTTCAAAGCCGCGGTGTTTCCATCGCTGATAACGTTGGGAATTGAACTTGCGGCGTGGATAGGGCTGGTAGTATACGGCGCTCCGCTGGAAACCGCTCCAGAGTCTATGTCGTCGGTGGTAACTCCGTTGTTACCGGTTTACTTGCCGACGTTCGGGCTGTACGACATTCCGACGTATGTTCCCGTGATTGTGATTGCGGTGTGCGTGCTAATCGGTTGGGCATTGTTCGAGCATTGCGACTTGGAATAAACCGTCATTGTACTTTATAAAAACCTGCCGCTTCCTGACGGAGCGGCAGGTTATTTTGCGCGCGGTTCACACTATACAGACGGGGTTAAAATTCAGCCAGTCGGCGGACACCATCGTATAGGTAACGCAACTGCGTACACCCTCGAACGCGTAGTGGTGTCCTGAACCGTGAATGTGACCGTAGTAACAACGGCTGACGCCGTACTTTGAGAACAGGTCAAGTATCTCGTAACACAGATAGTTATTGAAAATCGGCGGGTAGTGAAGAAACACGTATTTGGTAAGCTCACCGGCGGCAATCAGCGAAGCCTCAAGCCGTCCGAGTTCACGCAGAAAGATTTTGCGGTCTTGCTCCGTGCCTTTGTCCTCCTCGAAGAACCAGCCGCGAGTGCCGCAAATAGCGATTCCGTCGTACTCGTAGAAATTGTTGTGGAGTATGTTAAAGGTTTGGATTCCGTTTTCGGCGAAGAAGCGGTTCATTTTACCGCTGGTTTCCCACCAATAGTCGTGGTTGCCTTTTAGCAGGATTTTCCGTCCGGGAAACGCGTCAAGAAACCGGAAGTCCTCCAACGCGTCGCCGAGCCGCATACCCCAACTGGTATCGCCGCAGAATACGCAAGTATCCTCCGCGCGGAGTACGCTTAACCCGGCGCGGAGTTTTTCCACGTAACCGTCCCAATTTCCGCCGAATATGTCCATCGGTTTCTCGGAACTTAGCGACAAATGAACGTCGCCGATTGCGTACAGCATATTAGCTTAGTTTAGCGGTAACATAACCGCGCATCGCGTCCGCCGCTACAGCGTCGGTGAAGCGTACCGGCTTGCCGTCAAGCTCGGACAGCGGAGCCGGAACAGCGGTTCCGGTAAGTTCGCTTAACGCTCCGAACTGCGCTAAACCCTCCGGGCAGTCCGCGCCCAGCGCGTTTAGTACGTCCACGCAGAATTTGTACGGACTGGCGGTAGACACGATAACCGTATGCGGACTTGAAAGCTCGTCCTCGTTGAGCCGCGACCAGACGTTGTACGCGACCGCGGTGTGAGGGTCTATCAGATAACCGTATTCATTGAAAACCTTAGCTATAGACGCTCTTGTAGCGTCGTCGTCACAGAACCCGCCGAGGAATACGGAGCCGATTTTGTTTTTCAGCACAGCGTCAACGGAATATCTGCCCTTTTTAGAAAGTTCAGTCATAAGCGTTTTTACCAACGCGGAATCGCAGTCAGACACGAAATACAGCAGTCGCTCCAAATTCGACGAAATAAGTATGTCCATCGAGGGCGACGCGGTTACGATTAGCTCTCTGCGGCGGTCGTATATGCCGGTATCAAGAAAATCGGTAAGCACATTATTCGCGTTCGACGCGCAAATCAGCTTGTTTACGGGTAAGCCCATATCTCTCGCGATATATCCGGCGAGAATATTGCCGAAGTTACCCGTAGGCACGCAAAAATTAACCTTGCCGCCAAGTTCCGTTTTGCCGCTCCGGACAAGTTGGGAATAGGCGT
>JAISKY010000291.1 GCA_031260745.1 Oscillospiraceae bacterium | reverse complement strand
GACGAGGAACTTAGAGCGGGCGCGTCTTACTCCGCGCCGATTGCGGGAAACTTCCGCCAGTCGGTGCAACTGCGTGATTTGGACAGCGACGGCGTTAATGAAGCATTGGCGTTTTTCGGTACGGGCGGCGAACACCCGCTTAGAATTTGCGTTTACCGCGTTAACGACGACGGAACCTATGAAACCGTGTCGGTCATTGAGGGCGACGGAACCGGAATCGAACGCGTTTACTATACTGATATGGACGCGGACGGCTTTACTGACTTGATTGTAGGGTGGAGTCAGGGTTCCGGAATCAATATGCTTACGGTGATTTCGCTTCGCGACTTTGTCCCCGCGAAACTCACATCTACGGATTACACCGAGTTTATTGTCGCGGACTTGGACGGAGATAAACGCGACGACCTTGCGGTAGTTCGGATTGACGAAGCTACTCAAACCGGAGCGGTCGATATATATTCGCTCCGCGCTAACGACGAGCTTTTCACCGCTTACGCTCCGCTGTCCTCCGGGTTAGAGAGCATTTCCAAATTAGGCGTTGGAAATTTGTCGGACGGACGCGTCGCGCTGTTTCTTGACGGCGCGTATCAGGGCGGTACGATAACCGATATTTTTACTATGGACAATGATATGTGGAGTAATATTACTCTGGATAAAAAGAACAATGTCAGTTCCTCAACAGTTCGCGCCGGAGTAGCCTCCTACCGCGATATTAACACTGACGGTATAACCGAAGTACCGCGTCCCAGGACGCTTCCGGGTAACGGCGAGGTCAGCTACCGCGTGTTGGACTGGTACTCGATTGACTCGAACGGCAAAGATACGTTTATTCTGACGACGTACCATAACAGTTCCGACGGTTGGTATTTAATCGTTCCTACCGACTGGCGCGGTAAGGTTACGGCTCACAGGTCTGATTTGCCCGGCGAACACAGTATTATATTCTCGCTGTGGAACGGAGATTCTGCTCCGCCTGACGATTTCTTGACGATTTATACGCTTTCCGGAGAGAACCGCTCTGACCGCGCGGGACGTCCGGGACGATTCAGGTTACGCGTTGTTGATGAAATAATATACGCCGCCGAGTTATTGTCCGCAAACTTCGGGTGGGATAACGAAATTGACGAGAACTATCTTAGAGATAATTTTAAGCTAATATATTCCGATTGGGATACCGGGCTGTAAGCCGCCAATCGAAAGGAGAACCAAATGGCCGCAAGAAAAGTATTAATTCTTGAGGACGAGTCAAGTATTCGCAGTTTCGTTGTGATAAACCTGAAACGGGCGGGCTATCTTCCTGTGGAGGCAGAAACTGCCGCCGAAGCGTTTGCTCAAATGAAGCGTAACCCCGATATTCGCGTCGCGTTACTTGATATAATGCTACCCGATGAGGGTATTGACGGATTTGAGGTATGCAGACGGTTACGAGCCGCCGACGAGAAACTCGGAATTATTATGCTTACCGCGCGTACTCAGGAAATGGACAAAGTTACCGGATTAATGACAGGCGCGGACGACTACGTAACCAAACCGTTCTCCCCTGCCGAACTTACCGCCAGAGTTGACGCGTTGTACAGGCGCGTCGGCGGCGACGCGGACGCGGACAGCGGCATTATTATCCGCGACCCGTTTACGCTGAACACTCGCAACCGTACGCTGACTAAAAACAGCGTCAGGATTAAGTTGACGCAAGTTGAGTACGGCGTAGTCAAGATGTTTATGGAGAACCCCGGACGAGCTTTATCGCGTGAGGAAATCCTAAGTACGGTTTGGGGCAACGATACGGACGCGGAGATAAAAATCGTTGACGTTAACGTGCGTCGGCTGCGTATGAAACTTGAGGACGACCCTCAAAATCCGGCGTTTATTACTACGGTTTGGGGTTATGGTTATAAGTGGGGATACTAGGAAACTATAAATAACAAATTATAAATTACAAAACAGACGATTGGGTTTATCGCAGCGATGACAAGATTTTTTGTAAATTCAGAGCAAATCACGGGAGATGCCGCATATCTCGAAGGCGCGGACGTTGCTCACTGCCGCGTCTTACGTCTGCAAGACGGCGATTCGGTTACGCTGTGCGACGGATACAAGGACTACGATTGCCGTATAGCCGCAATAGCTCAAAACCGCGCAGAGCTTGAGATTTTCAATATAATTCCGTCTTTGGGCGAGTTAAAACGCAGTATTCATCTGTACTGCGCGTTTCCTAAGAGCGACAAAGCGGAGCATATCATTCAAAAAGCTGCGGAGCTTGGCGCGAAGTCTGTTTCGTTTTTCCCGTCAACTAACTGCGTATCAAAATACGACGCTAAAACCGCCGCGAAAAAACTTGAACGCTGGCGGAAAATCGCAAAAGAGGCCGCTCAGCAGTCACAGCGCGGGATTGTGCCGGGCGTAAATGTCTGCGATAGTTTCAATAGCGCGGTCAAAGCGGCGGTAGGAAGCGGTACACCGTTGTTCTGTTACGAGGGTGAATGTGAGAAACACATCAGCGAGTTCACAAACAAAGCGCCGGACGGCGACATTTCAATCATTACCGGCAGTGAGGGCGGTTTTACCGGCGATGAAGTTAAATACGCCGGAGACCAGGGCTGTAATATCGTAACGCTCGGAACG
>JAISKY010000212.1 GCA_031260745.1 Oscillospiraceae bacterium | reverse complement strand
TATCTAATTATCGTTGTTTAATTCCTTGATGTCGGTAGTAATATCGCGTATCGTATCCGCCAGTTGAGGGTCAATTTCAATCTTGTCCTCAATCTTTTTAATTGCGTGTATTACCGTAGAATGGTCTCTGCCGAAAAGTTTGCCATTATCGAATAGCGTAAGGTCTGTAAGCTGCCGGATTAAGTACATCGAAACCTGACGCGCGCTAAGTACGTTTCTCTCGCGGTTAGGGCCGACGATTTGCTCCGGCTGAATTGAGTAATGCAGTCCTACGCGCTCAATTATCTGTTCGGGAGTATATTTTTTCGCTTTCAAAATAATATCGCGGGTAATATCTTCGATAGCTTGCTGGTCAAGTTCGTCGTTGGAGTTTATAAGTTCGTGGTAAGCGGAGATTTTTTTAAGTACGCCCTCAATAAGCCTGACGTTTGAGGTAATATTTTGAGCGATATACTCCACAATATTCGGAGGGACGTTTATTCCAATCTCCGAAGCCTTGCTTCGTACAATCGCGATTCGCGTTTCCAAATCCGGCGGTTGAATGTCGGTCAAAAGTCCGCACTCAAAGCGCGACTTCAGACGGTCCTCTAATCTGAGCATATCTTTCGGCGGTCGGTCAGACGTAAGAACCATTTGTTTCTCGCCCTCAAACAGGGAATTAAACGTATGGAAAAACTCGTCCTGAGTTTGTTCTTTTCCGGCGATAAATTGTATATCGTCAACTAATAATAAGTCTACGTTACGATATTTGCTGCGAAATTCATTCATCCTTTTGTTGACGATAGCGTCTACAAGTTCGTTCATAAAGCTTTCGGCTTTTACGTAGATAATTTGAAATTCCGGTTGAGTTTTCTTGAACTTATTCGCGATTGCGTACAGCAGATGGGTTTTACCCAAACCGGGATTACCGTAAATAAACAGCGGATTGTATACTCCGGTACGGTCCGCCGCGACTGCCGCCGCCGCGGCATAAGCCAGCCGGTTTGAAGGACCGACTATAAAATTATCAAAGCTGTACTTCTCTTTGTTGAATTGCGGGGAGCTTTTAACGCTTACCGAGGAAGATTCCCATTTCTCGTCACCGCATAAAATGTGCGGAGTAATATCCTCTCCGAATACGTTTTTCAGCGCGGCGGATAGCTTGTCTATGTAGCGTTCCACAATGATGTCGCGCTTAAATTCCGAGTCAGTATAGATAATCAAATCATCATTTTGGAGAGTTATGTTTTTACAATCGCCAAACCACAAATCCACCGCGGTTTGACTCAATTCAACGCGCAAAAGTGACAATACCGCGCTCCAAATGTCGTCTACTGACTGCACTGTTATTTCCTCCGTTTTTATCGAATATTATATTCATTTTATTATATCACAATCATTTACATTTTGCAAGAGTTTTTAGCAATGAATAATGGATAAATACTTTTGAGCTATTTCTACGGATAAAGGCAGACTACCAAATAATTGGTAATCTGCCTCTATGGTTTGGTATTACCCGTAAACTACTCAACGTCCTGCAATGCGTCGTAGCCTTCCTCGCCTGTGCGGACTTTAACGATATTTTCTACGTCGTAGACGAAGATTTTACCGTCGCCGATATTTCCGGTGTAGAGTACGCGTTTCGCCGTATCAATAACCGCTTCAATCGGAACCTTGCACACAACGATTTCCAATTTGACTTTCGGCAGGAAAGTAACGTCAATCTCAATGCCGCGGTAGTGAGCCTGATTACCCTTTTGCATACCGTAGCCCATTACGTTCGTAACGGTCATACCCGTTATTCCGATTGCGTTCATCGCGACTTTCAAATCCTCAAGTTTGTTTGGACGCGTAATAATGTCAACTTTCGTAAACTTGAAGTCCGTATCGGGCATTGGGTGAGGTCTGTGTACGATTTCTATGTCTCCGCTGTCTTTCTTCGCGGCGGGAACAACGTCGTCGCTTTCAACCACAACGGAGGGCTGAATCGCCTCGGGGTCGGTAAGGAAGCCCGCGTAGGAACTTGTAAGTCCGTGTTCCGTAAGGTCAAGTCCGAGTATTTCGTCTTCAGCGCTAACGCGAAGTCCGAAGATAGCCTTGATTAATTTGAAAACTATGAGCATCGCAATCGCGACATACGCCGCTACGGAAACAACGCCTAAAACCTGGATTCCGAAAAATTGACCGCGGCTCATTCCCATATCCGCGAGTGAGGCGTTGCTGACAAATACGCCCGTTAGAATCGTTCCCAACGCGCCGCAAGCTCCGTGTACGCTAACCGCGCCGACCGGGTCGTCTACTTTCGCTTTTTTCTCAAGGAATTCAACCGACAGCACTACGACAATACCCGCGATTAAGCCGATTACCGCCGCCGCCCATTGGTTTACTACGTCGCAGCCCGCGGTAATCGCGACCAGTCCGGCAAGCGCGCCGTTAAGCGTCATTGACACGTCGGGTTTTTTATACTTAAACCAGGTAAATAGCATTGTCGAAACCGCGCCTAAACACGCGGAGATGTTTGTCGTTACGAATACGCGGCTTGACAGCATCGCGGCCGCATAGTCTACTATGCCGTTAGTTTCGCCGAGCATTGCCGTAGTTGAGCCGCCGTTAAATCCGAACCAGCAGAACCACAATAAGAATGTTCCGAGTCCCGCCAGGGTAAGGTTATGTCCCGGAATCGCCTTGGGTTTGCCGTCCGCTCCGTATTTGCCGATACGAGGTCCGAGTACAATCGCGCCGAGTAACGCCGAAATTCCTCCGACCATATGTACCGCGGTCGAACCCGCGAAATCGTGGAAACCTAACTGGTTAAGCCAGCCGTCCGAATTCCAAATCCAACGTCCGGAAATCGGGTAGATAATCGCTGAAATTATAACCGAGTAAATAATATAGCTTTTGAACTTAGTACGTTCAGCCATTGACCCGGAAACAATAGTCGCCGCCGTAGCGCAGAATACGCTTTGGAAGATTAACGTAGTGTAATCGTAGCCGTTGTCTACCGCTCCGGTGAATAAATCGAGAACTCCGATAACCGCTCCGGAGCCTCCCCACATCAGCCCGAAGCCAATGAACCAGAATACGGGTACTCCGCAGGCAAAGTCCATCAGGTTCTTCATTAAAATGTTGCCCGCGTTCTTTGTTCTGGTCAGTCCGCCCTCAACCAGAGCGAATCCCGCCTGCATAAAGAACACTAACGCCGCCGCTACGAGCGTCCACATAATGTTCACACCTGTGACAATGTTTGCAATGTTTTCCATAACGCTGTTCTCCTTAAAAATAAAATAAACAAAGGCGTTGAGAGTTGCCTCACAACGCCTTTGTTGTTTGTACGACAAAGTATATCACACAATTTTGCAATTGTCAATAGGTCAAATTGCACAAAATTCATATTTTTTTCATTTTTATAACGCGCCGTTAAGAAATTATCCATATTCGGAGGATATTTTTATATCGCCAAAATGTCAAAAAGTCTAATCGCGGCGCGGCTTCGCGGGCTATCAAAGCGACGGAGGCGCGTCAGTCGAAAAAGCTGATTTGGGCGCTTTCCTGCATTTCGCCGAACGAGCCGTATTGCCGCAGAAGCTCGACTTGAGTGCTTGTCAGCTTAGGACACGCCGCTGCGAGTTCCTCTATCGTCCAGTCTTTGTCCTGTTCCCTTGCCGCGACAAGTTCCGCCGCCGCCGCGATTCCAAGCCCTCCGACCGTGATAAAAGGCGGGATTAACGAGTTGCCCTCGATACGAAATCGCTCCGCGTCCGATTTGTAGAAATCGACGGAAGTCATAGAGTACCCTCTAAGCCACATCTCGAGACATACTTCAAGCGCGGTAAATAGTTTTTCGTCCGCGCCGTTAAGTTTTTTTCTCGCGTCGGACGCCGATTGCTCCAAAGCTTTCATTTTGCGTTTAACCGCTTCGGCGCCGCCGCTCATTGCTTCAAGGTCAAACGCCGCCGCGCGTACCGAGAAATACGCCGCGTAAAACTCCAAAGGTTTATGTACCTTGTACCACGCGATACGAGCCGCCATAATAACGTACGCCGAAGCGTGAGCTTTCGGGAACAGATATTTTATCTTATTACAACTGTCAATGTACCAGTCCTGAACTCCGACGCCGCGCATTGCCTTTTCCCATTCGTCGGTCAAGCCTTTTCCCTTGCGAACCGCTTCCATTATCTTAAACGCGAGTTTATCCTCCATACCCTTTGAAATCAGATATAGCATAATATCGTCGCGGCAACCGATTATGTCCTCAATATTATGACCGTCTTTTAGTAAATCCTTAGCGTTTCCAAGCCACACGTCAGTACCGTGCGAAAATCCCGACAGCCGAATCAGCGTGGAGAACTTCGTAGGTTTCGTATCCTCCAGCATTCCGCGAGTGAATCCCGTACCGAACTCCGGTATTCCGACGCTTGAAAAGCCGTCGTCGCCTACTCCGTTAGTGAACAGCGCCATCATTTCCGGGTCGTCAAGCGGAAGTTCTCTCGCGTCGATTCCGGTTAAATCCGTCAGCATTTTAATCATCGAGGGGTCGTCGTGTCCGAGCATATCGAGTTTCAGCAGATTCGCCTCCATCGCGTGATACTCTATATGCGTGGTAATGACATTTTTCTCTTTATCGTCGCCGGGGTGCTGAATCGGACAGAAGTCGTAAATCTCCATATTTTGCGGCACGATAACCAACCCGCCGGGGTGCTGTCCGGTAGTTTTCTTAACGCCCGTCAACGCTTTGCAAAGGCGTTCTTCCTCGGCTTTAGGCCAAGTTACGCCGCGAGCCTCGCAGTATTTTTTTACGTAACCGTACGCGGTTTTATCCGCGAGTCCGCCGATTGTTCCGGCGCGGAACACGCTGGCGCTGCCGAACATCTCTATCGCGTCGCGGTGAGCGTTCGCTTGGTCCTCGCCGCTGAAGTTCAAGTCTATATCAGGTACTTTATCGCCGCCGAACCCCAAAAATGTTTCAAACGGAATGTCGAAGCCCTCTTTAGCGTACTTAGTTCCGCAATTCGGACAAACCGCGTCGGGCATATCCGCGCCAACTCCGTAGCCTTTGCCGGACTCAAAATCGCTGTTGCGGCAATTCGGACAGCGGTAATGCGGCGGCAGGGAGTTAACCTCGGTAATACCCGCCAGATACGCCGCGAACGACGAGCCTACGCTTCCGCGCGACCCGACCAAATAGCCGCGCCTGTTAGAACTGCTGACTAACCTCTGCGCGCTGATGTATATTACGTCGTAACCTTTATCGAGAATATCTTTCATCTCATCGTCAACGCGTTTCGCGATAAGCTCCGGCGGATTTTCGCCGTAAAGCTCCTTCATTCTGCCGTAAACAAGATTCTCCAAATCCTCGCAGGAGTTTTCCAGTTTCGGTTTACACAAACCTTTCGGCAAAAGTTGAATTTCCTCGCACATATCCGCGATTAAGTTCGGATTGGTTACGACGGTTTTATACGCCGTTTCTTCGCCGAGGTACGCAAACTCCGTAAGCATTTCGGCGGTCGTTTTGAAGTACAGCGGCAAATCCTTGTCGGCGTCGTCGAACTTTTGAGCGGTTAATACCGCGCGGAATATCTCGTGTTCCGGCTCCAAAAAGTGAACGTCGCCCGTAGCGCAAACGGGTTTCCCGGTAGTTTCGCCGAGCCAAACCATACGCCGGTTAAAGTCGCGTAAATCCTCCATAGTGCTTACTCTGCTTCGGTTGCTGTTCAGCATAAACATATTATTCGCGAGCGGCATAATCTCAAAGTAGTCGTAAAACTCCGCGAGCCTAAGCAGTTCGCGGTCGCCGACTCCGCCGGTTATCGCTCTGAAAACTTCGCTGTTCTCACACGCGGAGCCGACAAGCAAACCCTCGCGGTGACTGTTTATCATTGACTTAGTTATTACGGGGTGTCCGCGAGTAAACGGATTAAGATTCGCTTCCGAAACCAGCTTGTATAGGTTTTTTAAGCCTTGCTGCTCTTTCACAAGCAGAATAATATGTTTGGGGTAGCGTTTAGCCAGCGCGTACACCGCGCGCTGTTCGCGGAAATAGTCGTCGATTCCGGCGACGGACGTTATTCCCAAAACCTCAAGGCGTTTGCGGAATTCCTCCATAATACGCGACAAAGTTTCCGCGTCGTCTACCGCTCTGTGGTGATTGAAATCCGGAAGTTGTAACGCGGTCGCGACAGCCGCGAGATTATACTTCGATTCCTCCGGCATCAGGTTTTGAGCCAGCGCGACCGTATCAACCGCGGTAAACTCAAACGCTAAACCCAGTCGTTTACACGCGTTAGTCAGTATTCCTGTATCGAAATCCGAGTTATGCGCGACAAGCAGACGATTACCCGCGAATTTCAAAAATTCCGGCACCGCGTCGAATTCGCCCGGAGCGACCGCGACGTCAATATCGCGAATCCCGGTAAGTTTCGTAATCTCCGGCGGAATCGGAAAACCTGGGTTAACCATCATAGAGAACCGCTCCGCCGCAACGCCGTCGCGCATAAGAACCGCTCCGATTTCTGTTATGCGGTCTTTCGTCAGGCTAAGTCCGGTCGTTTCCAAGTCAAACGCGATGTACTCGTTAAGCGGACGGTCGCCGGAGGTTCCGCTAACGACAAGTTTGTCGTCAATATCGTTGACGTAATAAGCCTCAACTCCGAATATCGGTTTAATGCCGTACTTTTTAGCAGCGGAGCCGAACTCCGGGTAAGCGTGAACCACCGCGTGGTCGGTAATCGCAATCGCCTTATGACCCCACCTCGCGGCGGTCGCGACGACTTGCTCCGCGTCTGTAAGCGCGTCCATAGCGCTCATTTTGGTATGCAGGTGAAGCTCTACGCGCTTGCCGCCCTCGTGATTGTCGTTGCGAGTGGTCTTTCCGATTCGTTCCACGCCGTTCGGACCGTCAATCAGATAATCGCCGTAAAATCTGTCGTGTATGTAATTACCCTGAACTCTAATCCAGTCGCCGGGTTGAACGTCCAAATCCCCGGTTACTTTAACTCTAACCGACGAAGCGAAATCCGTAAGGCTGAACGACGTGGTTTTTCCGCCGCCGTTTTTCCATTCGCGAACGTCGAAATCAAAAACTTCGCCCTCGACCGTAACCCTGCCGCTGTCGGCGTTAAGTTCGCTCATTTTTATGCTTACGCCCTTAATCGGCTTGGAGCCGATTAGTACCTCGCCGGCTTGTTTTTTCTGCGTTTTCTTTTGCGGAGCGGGAGCGGCGGAGCTTATACTGACGCGCTTCAGCCCGAAGCCGTCACGAATTTGAGCTTCCGCCATCGTAAGCATCATCGGGGCAAGCGGACGTTCCGAGCGAAGCTCTATCTCCATTGTCTGCTTCGACTTATCGCACTTTACCGCTACGACTAACGCGGCGCTAAGTTCCTCGGATACGGAACAATTCTCAAACATCTCCGAAAACTTCGGGTTAGTGTTTTCTTTCATTATTTTATCGCTCCCTCGATTAATGCGCAAAGCTCGTCTACACCCGATTCGACCGGGACTTTTTTCACCGTTTGACCTCCTGCAAATAGTATGCCGTTCTTAGGGCCGCACGCAAGCCCGAAGTCGCAATCTTTACCCTCGCCGGGTCCGTTGACTTCGCAACCCATTACCGCGACCCTAAGCGGAGAATCCGATTTTACATTATTCAAAGCGGTTTTTGTACGCTCGACGTATTCCTCCAAATCAACCTTGCAGCGTCCGCACGTCGGACAGGAGATTATCTCCAACTCCGGACGCCTAAGCCCGACCGCGTAAAGTATTTCCCGGGCAATAACGACCTCCTGAGTCGGTTCGCCCATCATCGACACGCGAATAGTATCGCCGATTCCTTTTAACAGCAGCGAGCCGATTCCCACCGCCGCCTTAACCGCCGCGCCCGTTCCGCCGCCGACGTGCGTTACGCCCAAATGCAACGGATAATCACGCTTCGAGCGGAAAATTTCATACGCCTGTACCGTACTCGGAACATCTGAACCTTTCATAGACACGCAAATGTCCTCAAATCCGGCGTCCTCTAATAGCCGCGCGTGACCCTCCGCGCTTTCGGCTAACGCCTCCGCGCAGATTTTGCCCCACTTCGCGAGTATATCTTTCTCAAGCGAACCGGCGTTAACCCCGATACGAATCGGAATACCTCGCGACTTACACGCGTCTACGACCGCTCTGACGTTATCCGCTCCGCCGATATTTCCCGGGTTAATTCGGATTTTGTCAACGCCGTTTTCCACGCAAATCAGCGCGAGTTTGTAGTTAAAGTGAATGTCCGCGACAATCGGAACGCTGACGAGCTTTTTAATCTCCGCTGTCGCTTCGGCGGCTTTACGGTCGGGTACGGCAACACGCACAATGTCGCAGCCCGCCGCCGCGAGCGCGTTAATCTGCTCCGAGGTCGCCTTAACGTCCGACGTGTCGGTATTTGTCATCGACTGTATACTTATGGGAGCGCCGCCGCCGATTTTTACGGCTCCCACGCTAATCTGTTTACTCATACTTGCAATTTTACCTCAAATGTGCTAGAATGTCAATAGTAGAATTAAAGCAGAGAGTAGAAAGCAGAAAGCAGAGATACCTATACTGTTTTTCTATGCTAAATACGAGAATAGATTCAAATTGGGTATTTCTGCTCTCTGCGTTCTACTCTCTGCTCTATTTACGAGGGGAAGAACAATGAAAAAAATACTACTTACGTTTGGTACGCGACCGGAGGCGGTCAAGATGGCGTCGCTATATCTGGAACTTAAATCGCGCTCGGAGTGCGAAACCAAGCTGTGCGTTACCGCACAACACCGCGAAATGCTCGACCAGGTTTTGACCGCGTTCGGCATTACTCCCGACTTTGACCTGAACATTATGCGGGAGCGTCAGACGTTGACCGACATCGTGTGTAACTCCCTGCAAGGTATGGAGGGCGTACTTGACGAGTACCGCCCCGACCTTCTGCTCGTCCACGGCGATACGGGAACCGCGTTCGCCGCGTCGCTTGCCGCGTTCCACAAACAGATTCCGGTCGGACACGTGGAGGCGGGACTTAGGACGTGGGATAAGCTCGCGCCGTATCCGGAGGAAGTCTATCGTCAGGTAATCGACGACATTGCAGACCTATATTTCGCTCCCACCGAGCATAGCCGCGAGAATCTGCTCCGCGAGGGCAAAGACCCCTCAAAGATTATCGTAACCGGAAACACGGAGATTGACGCGTTGCGTTACACCGTCCGCGAGGACTATTCCCACGCGGTACTCGAAAGCGTAAGCGGTCTGACGCCGGTTTTTATGGAGTGCCACCGCCGCGAGAATCTTGGTGAGCCAATGCGCTCCGTATTCCGCGCCGTTAAGCGTTTTGTCGGAGAGTTTGAGGACGTCGCCGTTATTTTCCCCGTTCACCTAAACCCCGCCGTCCGCGAAGCGGCGGACTCGGAACTCGGCGGGGTGGAGCGCGTAACGCTGATTGACCCGCTGGAGGTTACGGATTGCCACAATTTTATGAATAAATGTTATTTCATATTAACCGACAGCGGCGGATTGCAGGAGGGCGCGGCGGGTCTTAACAAGCCCGTGCTGGTTGCCCGCGACGTGACGGAGCGCCCGGAGGGAATTACCGCCGGGACACTTAAACTCGTCGGCACCAATGAACAAACCGTCTACGAAAACTTACGCGAGCTATTCACAAACCGCGAGCTTTACGCTAATATGTCAAACGCGCTAAACCCGTTCGGCGACGGCTTTGCGAGTAAGCGTATCGCCGATGCGATTCTAAAGGACAATTGACGTATAACTAAGGTGCTTTATTTTAGTTCTCCCGCAAGTCTTGCCGCCGCCGCTGACGCTTTTTCAATTGCGTCGTTTATGTCAAATCCGGTCACGCTGCCGTCGCGGTAGACGATTTTGCCGTTTACTATTGTCATCTCAACGTCGCTTGCCTGAGCGGAGAACACCAAATTCGCAAGCAAATCGTGAGCCGGAACTAAATGCGGTTTTTGTAAATTAATCACGGCGAGGTCAGCGTCCGCGCCGACCGTTATCGAGTTTCCGCGAACCGCCGTTTTTAGGATTTCCGCGGGACTTAGCGGATTCTCGCTGTTCATTTGACCAAGCAAAGCCGCGACGTGCATTTCCTCGAACAAATTTTGGTTATTGTTGCTTGAAGCTCCGTCCGTACCAAGCGCGACGCTTACGCCCGCGTCAAGCAGTTTACGAACCGGAGCGATTCCGCTGTTCAGTTTCAGGTTGCTCTCCGGGCAATGCGCGACGGTTACGTTGTGAGCTTTCAAAATGTCAATGTCGCGGTCGGTAACGCTGACGCAATGCGCCGCGGTAGCCGGAACATCGAACAATCCGCAATTCGCGAGGTATTCCGTCGGAGTAACACCGCGACGCGCAACGCACTCGTTATGCTCTTTCAGCGTTTCCGAAACGTGTACCTGAATTTTCGCGCCGCGCGATTTCGCGTACTCCGCGACCTCGCGTACGTAGGTTTCGTTCGAGGTATACTCGGAGTGCAGCGCGACTTCCGGAGTTACAAGCTCCGACTTCCGGTTGAATACTTCCTCCGACTCTTTCAACCGCTGAGAACCTTTCAACCCCGAGCTGTCAAAACTCAACAATCCGCGTGTAATGTTGCCGCGAATCCCGGCGAGTTCAACCGCGTCGCATATTGCTCCGCAATGGTCGTACATCTCGTAGAACCGCGTCACGCCGGACGCGAGCATCTCCGCGATACCGATTAAACTGCCCCGGTACACGTCGTCGTCAGTCAGTTTCGCCTCGAACGGATAGACTTTTTCCTCAAGCCAGCGGTCAAGCGGCAAGCCCTCGCCCCAACCCCTCAACAGCGTCATAGGCACGTGGCAGTGCGAGTTAACCAACCCCGGAATCAACAGTCTATTCGTTCCGTTGATGACCTCGCCGTGGCTTTCAACTATCCTTTCAACCGAAATCTCGGCAATTTTGCCGCTTTCAACTCGGACGGAACCGCGTTTCAACTCGAAGTCCGGCGCTAGGTAGAGTATGTCTGAAAATAGCATCGCGTATCTCCTTGTATGTTTTAATGATATAATGAAAAATATATACGATTACGCTATTTAGGTATTGCGTTTACCGCTATGCCGCGCTATAATGAAAGCGCAAATAAATTGGAATTTGCCGCGCAGTGTCTGCTAAACTATGCAGTGAGAAGTACATCTAAGAGGGGACGTTATGGGACTATTCAAGCCGAAATGGCTGAGCAATAACGATGAAAAAGTATCCAAGGCTATAAATGAAATGAACAGTCAAACTAAACTCGCGCGAGTTGCGCGACAAGCAAGGCAATATTGGGCCAGGGAACAGGCGCTTAATAAACTAACTGACCAAAAGATACTTGCCGATATTGCTAAAAACGGGGAGGATGCAGCTATTCGTGTACAGGCAGCTGAAAAACTAATTGACCAATCCCTTGCGCAAAAGATATTTGCGGATTTGGCTAAAGTACCCTCGTCTGTGGATTTCCGTCTGCAAATTGTTGATAAAATTACAGACCAATCCCTTAAACAGGAGCTATTCGCGGATATTTTCAGGAATAATGACGACCCCAATATACGTTCTAAATTGTTGGATAAATTGACTGATAAATCAATTTTGACAGATATTGCAGTAAATTTTTCTAATGATGATTGGCGTAGGCACGCATGTTTGAAACTAACTAATGGCGAACATATAATCGAAGGCTGTATATGTACATTGTGTGGTACAGCCTACCATAAATTCAAAGTCATAGATAGTTCTTCGCATAATGAAAGGCATATAAATGGTTATGATATGACAATAACAAATAAAACGTTAAAATGTGATAATTGTGGTATTATAACCGCAGAAAAAGTCATTGATTATCAGGGATATGATTCTGACTACAACAGATAAAAGAAGTCGTTTTGATTCTTACTTGCCCACGCAGAAGCGGGAGAAAATCGTTTCAACTATATCGTCCTGAACTTTACGTCCGATTGCCTCCGCTAGGCAATTCAAAGCGAACTCCGCGTCGCTTAGCGTTTCCGCCGAAACTCCCGCGGTTTGTAAGTTCTCTAGCAATAGTTTAAGAGTTGAAATTGCGTTAACCACTAAACTGTGCTGACGCTCGTTGGAGAGCAGAGCCGTCTGAACCGCCGTATCGGCAGTCGCGAATCGGGACGTCAGAGCTTTGCCAAACTCCACGATTCCGTCGCCGGTTTTCGCTGAAACGGGAATGCCTTCGGCTAAGCAAACTCTAGGCAAGTCGGACTTATTCAGTACCGTAAAAACGGGTTTGCCGGAGCGTTCCGCAAGCTCAATTACCGCATCGTCCTCGGCGTCAAGCGGAGCCGACGCGTCAAGCGCGACCACAATCACATCGGCGTAGGCTACGGAATCCTCGCTGCGCTCAATACCAAGACGCTCAATCGCGTCGGAGGATTCGCGGATTCCCGCGGTATCCGTCAGACGTAGCCGCAGACCGTTAATCACCGTACTATCCTCAATTGTGTCGCGGGTCGTACCCGGAGTAGCGGTAACAATCGCTCGGTCAAAGCCGACGAGCGCGTTCAAAAGCGACGATTTGCCGACGTTAGGCTTGCCTAAAATCACCACCGATAATCCGTCCTTAACGATACGGCCTTTCTCGAACGTAGCTTCAAGTTTAGTAAGCGCGTCAATAGAGTTTCGCGCTACGTCAAGAATGTCGTTCTGAGGTTCAATATCTTCCTCGGGGTAATCGACCGCGGCGTAAAAGTGAGCCATAAGCCCCGTAAGGTCGTCGTAGACCCGCGTTATTTGTTTGGAGATTGCCCCTGATAACTGCGACGCGGCGTTAACCGCCGCCTGTTCCGTCTCGGCGTCTATTAGGTCGGCGACCGCTTCGGCTTGTATCAGGTCAAGTTTACCGTTCAAAAACGCGCGTTTGGTGAACTCCCCGGCTAACGCCTGACGCGCTCCCAGCGCGAAAGCCGCTTTCAGTACGACCACGACCAAAGCGGGACTTCCGTGGCAATGGAACTCTACGACTTCCTCACCGGTGTAGCTGTTCGGAGCCGGAAAATACAGCGCGACAATATTGTCCAGCAACACGCCGGACTCGCTTAGCAAATCGCCGTAAACGGCTTTGCGTGGAACCAGAGGTTTCGCGAACATTCGCTTGGCGATGGTCGCGGCTTCCGCTCCGCTGATTCTTATAACGGCGACTCCGGACCGCGCGAGCGCGGTACTTACCGCCGCGATTGTATCATTCATATAAAACATAACGCTATTATAATATATCCGGTTCGTAAAGTCAACAGCGGTTTATCGCTGTAAGCGATTTTTCGTTGACAATTCCCTTGCGATGTGTTACAATATGTGCATACGAAACCTAATATGGGGGAGGATACATAATTTGACTAACGAAATAACCGGGAAAACATACGATATTCAGGGCTTCTCTGTGCAAGACGGACCCGGAGTACGCACTACCGTTTTCCTTAAAGGCTGTCCGCTTCGATGTCCGTGGTGCCACAGTCCAGAGTCTCAACGCTTCAACACCGAGCTTAACTGGATGAGTATTCGCTGTCTTGGGATTGACGCTTGCGGTTACTGCGTTAACGCGTGTCCGAAAGGTTGTATTACTCGCGGTGAAACTACGATAAACGCGCTGGGCGACTCAATTACGTTTCCGGCGGTTGATAAAACCAACTGCGACGAGTGCGGACTTTGCGCTAAAGCCTGTAAGGCTACCGCTTTATATATGTGCGGCACGGATATGACAATCGCCGAGGTTATGCGGCGGCTTACTCACGACAAACCGTTTTATGAAACCTCCGGCGGCGGCGTAACCGTTTCCGGCGGCGAGTGCCTTAGCCAACCGGATTTCACCATCGAGCTTTTACGGCAATGCAAAGAGAACGGTATTAATACCGCGGTCGATACTACGGGCTTCGTGCCTTGGAGCGCAATCGAACGCGCGCTGCCGTACACCGATATGTTCCTGTACGACCTGAAATGTATGGACAGCGCGATGCACAAACAGGTTATCGGAGTACCGAACGAGCTTATCCTCGAAAACGCTCAGAAAATCGCGGAACACGGCGGCAAACTCTGGATTCGGATTCCCGTTATGCCTATGTTCAACGACTCGCGGGAGCATTTCGACAAATACGGCGAGTTCCTGACTACCGTTAAGGACGCGGTAATTAACATACAGCTTTTACCGTACCACAAAATGGGAATCTCCAAATACGACCGTCTGCTGACGAATGAACAGGTGTTCGTCGCGGAGCCGCCCTCCGACGCGCTTATGGAGGAACGCAAAGCTCAGTTAGAAGCGCGCGGGTTTACTGTTCGTATACACTAAGGCGTGAGCCGTAACGCTCTGACGGGTACAAGAGCGCCGAGCCAAATTATGGCTCGGCGCTCTCGTTGGTATGGTTCTATATCGCCTACCAAATTGTTTTTTCATCGTCGTCGTCGTTTTTTTGCTCCAACTCCAGGAGTTTCGAGAGAAACGAGGGAATCAGGTCGTCCGTATAATCGACAGACTTAGTATTTCCGTCGCTTATGTACGTTGAGGGAACCGTAATATCGCCGCCGGCGTAAGACTTGACGCGCTCAATAAACGCCTGAGTTTCCGCGAACGGAGGAACTCCGCCGTACTTGGCTACGTTACCCGCTCCCGCGTTATACGCGGCAAGAGTAAGAGTAACGTCGCCGTTGTATTGCGATAGTAATTGCTCCAACATACGCGCTCCGCCCATAATGTTCTGCTCCGCGTCAAACGGGTCGTCAACGCCCAGACCTTTCGCGGTCGCCGGCATTAACTGCATAATACCCTGAGCGCCGGAGCGCGATACCGCGTTCGGGTCGAACCCGCTTTCGGTTTTCGCGACCGCTTTCAACAGATTCAGCGGTACATTGTAAATCGTGGACGCCTCTTTGAATATTTCGTCCAGTGACTGGTTCCGGCTTTGGTTTAGCGCGTCGGAGAAACCCGAAACCTCGGTTTTGCCGTCCTCCGCTTTGAAACTCTGCTGGAGGCCGCCGTCTATTCTCGTGACCATATCCGTACCCCTTTCCTTTTATTAACTTACTTAAAATTACTTAAAAATCAGGTTGACAAGTTTATTTTTAACTACGATGGACTTAATCAAGGTTTTACCCTCGGCGATTTTAGCGATTTTCTCGTCGTTCAGCGCGGTTTTTACGATGTCGTCATCAGGCGCGTCCGCGGGCATTACAATCGTGGAGCGTAATTTGCCGCCGACCTGAACCGCTAAAGTCTTTTCGCTTTCGACCAACTTCGCCGGGTCGTAATTCGGCCACGACTGCTTTGCGGCTTCGCCGCTGAACCTTAGCCGCGACCACAATTCCTGAGTAGTCTGCGGAGCAAACGGACATAAAATCGCCAGCAACGCGCGTAAATCCTCTTTCGACGCGCCTTTTTCGGTAAGCTCGTTCAGCAACGCCATCATCGCCGCGATTGCCGTATTAAACTTCAGTTGTTCTATGTCGTCGCCGACTTTTTTAATTGTCTTATTAACGGAGGCCTCGCACTCGCTTTTCGAGAGTAACGGCTTCGCCGCCAACGCGCCGATGCGGTCAAGAAAACGCTTACAGCCTTTTACGGCGTTGCTGTTCCAGTTCGCGGTCTGCTCGAAATCGCCGATAAACATTATATACAGTCTTAGCGTGTCCGCGCCGTACTGCGCGATAACTTCCTCGGGGTCAAGGACGTTTCCGCGTGATTTGGACATCTTTTGACCGTCTTCGCCGAGTATCATACCCTGGCTTGTACGCTTAGCGTACGGTTCTTTGAACGGAACTACGCCGATGTCGTACAGGAACTTATACCAGAATCGCGAGTACAGCAAATGCAAAGTGGTATGCTCCATACCGCCGTTGTACCAATCGACCTGTCCCCAGTATTTCAGCGCGTCCGGGTCAACAAGAGCCTTATCGTAATTCGGCGACATATAGCGCAGATAGTACCAACTCGAACCCGCCCACTGCGGCATAGTATCGGTTTCGCGTTTAGCGGGACCGCCGCATTTAGGGCATTTTACGTTAACCCATTCGTCAATGGCGGACAGCGGACTTTCGCCCGTATCGGTAGTTTCGTAGCTTTCGACTTCCGGCAACAGTAACGGCAACTCGCTCTCGTCAAGCGGCACGTAGCCGCAATGCTCGCAATGTACAATGGGAATAGGCTCGCCCCAATATCGCTGACGCGAGAAAACCCAGTCGCGAAGTTTGTAGTTAACCTTTTCGTGTCCGATTCCTTTAGAGGTAAGCCACTCTATCATTTTCGATTTAGCTTCCTTGACTCGCAAACCGTTTAGAAATCCGCTGTTAATCGCAAGTCCGTCGCCGCTAAACGCTTCCTCTTTGACATTGCCGCCCGCTATGACTTCAACAATCGGCAAGCCGAACTTCGTCGCGAACTCCCAATCGCGCTCGTCGTGACCCGGAACAGCCATAATCGCGCCGGTTCCGTAAGTTGACAGCACATAGTCGGCGGTGAAAATCGGAATCTCGTCGCCGGTAACGGGGTTAATCGCCTTAACGCCTTTAAGCTCAACTCCGGTTTTATCTTTGTTAAGCTCGCCGCGCTCAAAGTCCGATTTTTTACTCGCGCTGACAATGTACGCGTCAAGCTCCGCTATGTTTTCAATTTTATCGCGAATTTTAGAGATAATCTCGTGTTCCGGAGCCACGACCATATACGTCGCTCCGAACAGAGTATCCGGACGCGTAGTATAAACGGTTAACTGTTCGCCGTTCGCGGTCAACTGAAAATCCACTTCCGCGCCTGTGGAGCGTCCAATCCAGTTTTTCTGCTGAGTTTTAACGCGCTCAATGAAGTCAACTTCGTCAAGGTCGTTGATTAGACGCTCCGCGTACGCGGTGATTTTCAGCATCCACTGCGATTTTTCCTTGCGTACGACCTCGGAGCCGCAGCGTTCGCAAACTCCGTCCACAACTTCCTCGTTGGCAAGAACGCATTTACAGCTCGTACACCAGTTAACCGGCATTTTGGTTTTGTATGCCAGACCGTGTTTGAACATTTGCAGGAAAATCCACTGCGTCCACTTGTAATAGTCCGGGTCGGTAGTGTTGACCTCGCGGTCCCAGTCAAACGAGTACAACAGTGACTTAGCCTGTTCGCGGAAATGCTCGATGTTCTTAGCGGTTACTGCTTTCGGGTGAACGTGGTTCTTAATAGCGAAGTTTTCCGTAGGCAGTCCGAACGCGTCCCACCCGACAGGGAACAGCACGTCGTAGCCCTCCATTCTGCGTTTACGGGCAATTATGTCCATCGCGGTATACGGACGGGTGTGACCCATATGCAGACCGTTACCCGACGGGTACGGAAATTCTATCAGCGCGTAATATTTTGGTTTGTTACTCATAAGCTCTCCTAAAATACGAGGGATACGAACCGCTAATTAACACTAATTAACACAAATACGATTATTCTATTAGTGTTAATGCGCGTTCATTAGCGGTTTGTTTATTCCGTAATCAAATACTCAACGTCAACTTTCGGAGCGTCGCCCCATAGCCGCTCAAGGTCGTAGAAGCCGCGGATTTCGTCGGTGAACAGATGAAGCACAATCGCTCCGAAGTCCACCAGCGTCCAACCGCCGCCGCGATAGCCCTCTACTCTAAGCGGAGGTTCGTTCGCGTCCTCCAGCGCTTTGCTGACCTCGTCCGACAAAGTTCGCAGTTGACGCAGAGATGTGCCGCTTGCGATTACAAAATAGTCCGCAAGTACCGTAAGCTCCGTAGTGCGTAATACCGTTATGTCTTTAGCTTTTTTATCTATCAGCGATTTAACCGCCAGTTCCATTACTTCTTTTGGTGTCATTTAATAAGTCCTTTCACGTATTCGTTAACCGAATCCAAAGCGTGGCTTAGTTTATCGGGTTCAGTACCGCCGCCCATAGCGACGTCAGGTTTGCCGCCGCCTTTACCGCCCGTAGCGGAGGTTACGAGTTTAATCAAATCGCCCGCCTTAATCCCCGCGGCGACCGCCGCTTTGCCGCATACGGACACAAACGTAATCTTGCCGTCGTTTACCGTCGCGAGAACCGCCGCGACCGAGTCCGCTTTATCGCGAAGATACTCCGCCGCAAGTTTCAGTCTGTCGCCGTCAGCGTCCGCGACGGCGGCGGCTATTACTCTGATTTCGCCGATTTTTTCAGCTTCCATATACAACTTATCGCCCGTTGAGTTCATCACCTTGCGGGTAAGCTGCTCAAAATTCCGTTTAGCGGCTTTTACCTGAGCCTGAACTGCGTCCATATCCTCGGCGGATTTTATCGCGTCGTCCTTGTAGCTTTGTATCGCGTTCAAACCCGTAAAGGCTTCGATACGACGAACTCCCGCCGCGACGGAAAACTCTTTCATAATCCTAAGCTGACCGACTTTCGCAGTATTCGTCAGGTGAGTACCGCCGCAGAACTCGACGCTCGCGTCGCCCATCTTCACGACTCGCACAATGTCGCCGTACTTCTCGCCGAACAGCGCGAGAGCGCCGCTTTGCTTCGCCTCGGCGACGGGCATTTCGCGAACGTCTATCGGCAAATCGTCGAGAACCCACGCGTTAACCAACCCGCCGATTCGCTCCAGTTCCTCCGGCTCAACCGCCTGAAAGTGCGTGAAGTCAAACCTAAGCGTATCGGGACCTACCCACGAACCGGCTTGTTCGATGTGCGAACCTACAACCTTACGCAACGCGGCTTGGAGCAAATGCGCGGAGCTGTGAGCGCGCATAATCGCCTTGCGGCGTTCAAGTTCCACGGCGGCAACTACAATATCGCCGGACGTAAAACTGTCAGCTTCAAACTCGCCGAGGTGCAGATATTTGCCGTCCTTAGTCTTACGAACGTCGGTAACCGCTATTCCCGCGATTGTTCCGACGTCGGAAATTTGTCCGCCCATCTCCGCGTAAAACGGAGTTTTATCAAGTACGCACCAGCCGTTGCCGACGGCTCTGACAATAGCGTCGTCCACGGTCATATATTCGTAGCCCGCGAAAACGGTTTGTTCCTCTTTCGGAAGTCCCAGGTCTAACGCTTCCCAACCGTGGTCGCCAAGCGCGGCGGTCGCGGCTCTGGCGCGTTCGCGCTGTTCTTTCATCAGAGCGTTGAAGCCGTCCATATCGGCGGTCATATTATGCTCCGCGAGTATCTCAATTGTCAGGTCAATAGGGAATCCAAATGTATCGTACAGCTTAAAGCAATCCTCGCCCGGAAGAACATTTTTATGTTCGCCGGAGGTCAAGCAGTATCTTCATACCCGCGTCGATGGTGGCGGCAAAACGCTCCTCCTCCGCCTTTATTACGCGGATAATGTGAGCTTTTTTCTCGTCAAGTTCCGGGTACGCCGCCTTACTTTCGTTGATTACGGTTTCGCAAACCTCAAACAGGAACGGCTTGTCCGTACCGAGTAATTTTCCGTGACGCGCCGCTCTGCGGAGCAACCGGCGAAGCACGTAACCGCGACCCTCGTTAGACGGCAGTATGCCGTCGGAAATCATCATAGTCGTACTGCGGATATGGTCTGTGATAACCCTAAGCGAAACGTCAACGCTCTCGCTTTGACCGTATTTCGCGCCCGTGATTGCGCTTACGCGCTTCGTAATGTTCATTATGGTATCGACGTCGAACAGACTGTCAACGCCTTGCATAATACACGCCATACGCTCTAAGCCCATTCCGGTGTCGATGTTATTCTGATTCAGCTTAGTGTAATTGTTAGAGCCGTCGTTGTTAAACTGCGTAAATACGAGGTTCCAGAACTCAACGTAGCGGTCGCAGTCGCAGCCGGGTTTACAGTTGTCAGGGTCAACGCATTTCGGGTCGGGTCCGCGGTCGAAGTAAATCTCGCTGCACGGTCCGCACGGACCGGCTCCGATTTCCCAGAAGTTGTCCTCTTTACCTAGACGCGATAAATGGGACGGGTCAACCCCGACTTCGTTCGCCCAGATGTCGTAGGCTTGTTCGTCCGGAAATCCGGCTAAACCGTCGCCCTCTCCGGCGTATACGGTGACGTAGAGCTTATCGATGGGAAGTTCCATAATCTCGGTACAGAACTCCCACGCCCATTTACACGCTTCGCTCTTAAAATAATCGCCGAAGCTGAAATTGCCTAGCATCTCAAAAAACGTGCCGTGGCGCGAGGTTTTGCCGACGCGCTCTATATCCGGAGTGCGAATACACTTTTGGCACGTCGTAGCTCTGCGATTCCCTTGCGGAGGCGGAGCCTCGCCGCTGAAATACGGCTTTAGCGGCGCCATTCCTGAGTTTATAAGCAGTAGCGAAGCGTCGCCCTGCGGCACAAGCGATGACGATTGCATTCGCAAATGTCCCTTGCTTTCAAAAAACGAAAGAAATTTTTCGCGTATTTCGTTAAGTCCGAGCGGTTTCATATTATAATCTCCTTAGATTGCGCGTTATACGCGGCAGATGTCCGGCGTTGATTAATTGTTCACGAATTCGGGGCTTGCCACAAATGCTTCGTGTTCCGCCTGAGTTTTGAAGAATTGGTGCGCGAACGTCTTGTCGAGCGCGTAAAAGTAAAACTCGGTAGTATCCGGATTCAGCGCGGCTTTGATTGACGCGATTCCGGGGTTCGCAATCGGACCGGGCGGTAATCCGGGATTCGTATACGTGTTATACGGGCTGTCAACGGTCAGGTCCTCGTAGGAGAGAGCGTCTTTATGCTCCGGCAACGCGTACTGGATACTCGCGTCAATTTGCAGCAGAGGATTATCCCAGTTCGTCAGACGGTTGTATATTACGCTCGCGATTATCGGACGTTCGGAGTCGCTGGCGGCTTCGCGCTCAATAAGCGACGCGACCGTAAGAATCTCCTTAACCGTCTTGCCCTGAGCCGCGGTTTGAGCAATCAAATCAGCGTCAAACTTGATTTTGAAGTTACTCAGGAGCTTCTTGATGGCTTCGTCAGGCTCGGAGCTTTGGAAGAAGTTATACGTGTCCGGAAACAGGAAGCCCTCAAGACGGTTTTTATCGCCATACGGCAAACCTTCAAGGAAATCGTACTCAAACGCGTAATTTGCAGCCGCCTCCCACAGCAAATCGGCGGAGCAAACTTTCTTTTCCTCCAGCAACGCGAAAATCTGAGCTACAGTATAGCCCTCCGGTATCAGCACGTCGCTGACCACCGGACGCGAACCGGACGATTTCCTAAGCGCGGTAACAATCGCGTGATAGTCAAGGTTAGTGTTAATCTCGTAAACGCCCGGCTGGATTTTATCCTGCGCTCCGGCGAATCTCACGTACAGCCGGAACAGTTGCGGGTGTTCGATTATGCCCTTTTCCTTTAACTGGTCAATCAGCGCGTCCATATCGAACGGAGCGTACGGTTTTTTGCCGCTCGGAAACAAGTCCAGCAGTTTATCAACCGACGAGGTTGCCGACGCGGTGATTTCCAACGCTTTCAACTGTTCGATAAGCGCGGTTTTGCTGTACGGCAAAGCCGGAATGTCGATTGTAGCTTCAAGGTAGTCTTTGTTAAGCGATAGCACGTCATTCGCCGCAATCCACAACAGACACGCAAGTATTAAGCTGATACAGATTACGAACGCGAAATACATAATCCCGCCGATAAGTCCGGTACTGCGTTCGCGGCGACGCGTTATCATCGGTTCATATTCGGTTTCTTCTATGTCGTCGTCGCCGCCGAAATCGGGAGGTTCGACAATCGGGGGAATCTTCCCTTTTAATTCGTCAAAAGTCGGGATTTTCTTGGTTTCGTCGCTGTTAGGTCTTTTATTGTTGTCCATCCAAAACTCCAAAATCATTGATTAGTGTTTAATGATTAATTTACCGTAATTGTTTAGCGGCGCGGTATTAACCATTAATCGTTAAGGTTTGTGTTTCCGTTACTACGCGCATAACGCTCATATCGTGAGTTTCGCGGGGTACGCTGTCGGCTAACAGCGCGTCGCGCGCCAGTCCGACGGTGAAAACTCCGGGGGCGGCTTCCAGCAGACGGTCATAATATCCTCCGCCTTTGCCTATTCTATACCCCTTGCGGTCAAATGTCAAGCCCGGTACGATAATAATATCATTTTTTACCGGTAAAATATCCGGCGGCCAGTCCCAGCACACATAAACATACTTGCCCGCTTTACGGAAGTACGAGAGCGCCGCCAAGGTTGATATTTCCTTGCCGTAAGGTACGTACGCGTAAACTCTGCCGCAATTTTGTACTTCGGGCAGCGCGAGAAAATTCTCCGTAATCTTCGCGTCGGACGCTTTTAGCTCGTCGGGGGTGAACTTCGCGATTTTGGAGCGTATTTCCTTTCGGAACTCGGTTTTCAATTCAGTTAAATCCCGCATAACGCATAACCTCCTTATGAATCGTTTCTTCATCTTGCGAAGCGTCGATAGACTTCCAGCCAAAGTGTCTCGCGGCGAAATCCGCGCTTTCGGCGCAACGGCGGGCGTAGTCCATATCGCGTTCGTGAATGTCGCGCTCACCGCCTCTGGCGGCGATACGGGAGTTCGCAATCTCCGGATTAAGTCTGAAAAACAGCGTCAAATCCGGTTTAGGGATTTTCAGCAGATTAAATTCGTAGTCTTCAAGCCACATAAAGAACTCGCTAAGCTCCGGTAAGGAATTAAACTTCGCGCCCTGGTGAATCGCGTTGGAACCGCTGTAACGGTCGGTTACGACAAGTCCGCCGCGTTCGTAGTCCGCGCCCCACGACGTTTTGTACGACGCGTAGCGGTCAACCGCGTAAAACGACGACGCGGCGTAAGCGTTAACCGCGTCCGCTCCGCCAAGCTCCCCGCTTAGGTACATCTTAATCAGAGCCGACGAGTTTTCCTCGTATCGCGGGAATTTGACGGCGGTAAACACCGTACCCGATTTCGAGAGCGCGTCGCAAAACAATTTGAACTGCGTACTCTTGCCGCTGCCGTCGATACCCTCAAATGTTATCAGCACGTCCGAAAATCCTCTCTTTAAGCGCTAATATTAAAATCAGCGGTAACTTTATCATACGCCCGATTCGGCCGGGTTGTTTTATCAGGCGATACAGCCATTCGAGGTTAAGCCGCCGCCAACTTTCGGGAGCGCGGGCGACTGTTCCCGCGAACGTGTCCAACGCTCCGCCAAGCCCCGCCATAAGACAGGTTACGTTTCTCGGCTTAAACTCGGAAAACGCCTTTGCCATAAAAAGCTCCTGCTTTTTCATACCAAGACATACGAACGCGAACGCGGGGTTAAGCTCCGCGATACGGTCGATTACCGCGCGTTCCTCGTAGTCGTAACCGTTCTGAATACCCGCGATTTTCAGATTAGGGTATTTCGCGGTAAGGTTCGCGGCGGCAATTTCCGCGATTCCGGGCTTCGCGCCGAACAGGAAAACTCCGCGGTTATTATTGTCCTCCGCGAGCCGTTGAATTACGCGCTCGGCAAGGTCAATACCCGTGACTTTAGCTTTCAGCGGAGTACCCAAAATCTTAGCCGCGTAGATTACTCCGATTCCGTCCGCGACGACTAAACTTGCGTTATTTACAGCGTCAGCGAACTCCGCGTCCTTACGCGCGATGAAAACGATTTCGGGGTTAGGCGTGACGCAATAGCCGCCTTGTTCGGTAAGCTCGACAGCGGCGTTAACCGCTTCGTCAATCGTAAGATTGTCGAAGCCGACGCCTAAAATGTTAATCCGCCGCTTCACTGCTGTAGTTCGGAGCCTCTTTAGTAATTTGAATATCATGCGGGTGACTTTCTCTAAGTCCCGCTCCGGTAATACGCATAAACTTGGTATCGTGGCGTAACGCGTCTATGTCCGCCGCTCCGCAGTAACCCATACCCGAACGCAAACCGCCCATAAGCTGATAAATCGTTTCGGAGGCGTGACCTCTGTACGCGACGCGACCCTCTACTCCCTCCGGTACGAGCTTCTTACTGTTGGTCTGGAAATAGCGGTCGCCGCTGCCCTTAGCCATCGCGGACATAGAACCCATACCGCGATAGACCTTAAACTGACGGCCTTGGTAAACTTCCGTTTCACCGGGGCTTTCCTCGCAGCCCGCGAGCAGTGAGCCAATCATAACCGTGTTTGCTCCGGCGGCTAACGCCTTGACAATATCGCCGGAGTATTTAATACCGCCGTCGGCGATGATGGGTATTCCATATTCCGCCGCGGCTTCAGCCGCGTCCGCGATTGCGGTAATTTGAGGAACTCCGATTCCCGCGATTACGCGCGTTGTACAAATCGAGCCGGGTCCGATTCCGACTTTTACGCAGTCGGCGCCGGCTTTGATAAGGTCGCGAGTACCTGAATAAGTCGCGACGTTACCGGCGATTACCTGAGAGGTCGGGAATTTATCCTTAATTAAGGTTACGCAGTCCAGCACGTTCTTAGAATGTCCGTGAGCGGAATCCAAAACCAAAATGTCTGCTCCCGCCGCAATCAAAGCAGAAGCTCGGTCAAGTACGTCTGTGGTAATGCCGATTGCCGCGCCTACGGCAAGTCTGCCTTTCTCGTCACGCGCCGAATTAGGATACGTGTGAGCTTTCTCAATATCTTTTATCGTTATAAGACCTTTTAACGCGCCCTTTTTATCGACAATCGGAAGTTTCTCGATTTTGTGCTTACGCAGAATCTCTTTAGCCTCGTTAAGCGTAGTGCCGACCGACGCGGTAATCAGCGGAGCCTTAGTCATATAATCGTCAATTTTAGCGGTCATATCCTCCACGAACAGCAAATCGCGGTTTGTGATAATACCGACGAGCTTACCCTCGCTGACGATTGGCACTCCGGAGATTTTATACTTGCCCATAAGCTCGTCCGCTTCGGCAAGCGTGTGATTCGGCGAAAGATAAAACGGGTTGGTGATTACTCCGTTTTCTGAACGCTTAACCATATCGACTTGCTCCGCCTGAGCGTCAATGGACATATTCTTATGAATTACGCCGATACCGCCCTCGCGGGCTATCGCGATAGCCATACGCGACTCCGTAACCGTGTCCATAGCGGCGCTTAGTAACGGAATATTAAGCCCAATCGTTTTCGTCAGCCTTGTACCAAGGCTAACACCGTCGGGCAATACGGAACTTTCGGCGGGAACCAAAAGCACGTCGTCGAAAGTCAGCCCCTCGCCGACGATTCGTGAAGCAAAACTTGCCATAATAACACACCGCCTTTTAATAAAATCAATAAAATTAAAAATTGCAAAATGCCTGATTGTTTTTCGGAGCGGACACGTATGTCCGCTCGTAATTTGCCTTAATACGCGTATGAAACTGATACGCTTGCGGTTACTTCCAGTTCGCCTTGCGATATAGTCACAGATTGGGAGTTTTCAGTGACAGCGTCATAATTGCCGTAGGCAATCGGGGTGTAGTAACTGCCGTTCTCCGAAACCCTGACGGGAAGTTCTACGGACACTCCCAAAGCCTTAGCTATGGTAGACGCCTTGCCCTTAGCGTTGGAGATTGCTTTTTCAAGCGCCTGATTATAATACGTTTCCACGTCGGACAACCTGAAAGAGACGCCGTTATTTGTGTTAGCTCCCGCCGCGTTAGCCGCCGCGAGAACCTCACCGGCTTTGGAGATGTTACGGACTTTCACCTCAATCGTGTTGTAAACGGTATAGCCTATGATTTTATCGCCTTTTCCGTTGGCGTAATCATAGTTGGGATTCATATAATAACCGTCGGTTTTGATGTCTTTCTCGTCAACGCCGAGCGCCTTGACAGCGGCGAGAACTCTGTCCATTATCGCGGTGTTCTCTGACTGAATTGCAGTAGTCGCTCCGGTAGTGGTAACGCCGAGATTCAGCACGGCGATGTCCGGCGTAGCTTTAACCGAGCCGTTGCCTGTCACCTCAATCACCCGCGTGCCGGAGGCGGAGTTTTCAGCCGCTTGAGCCTGAGCCTCTTTACCGCCGGGCGCTCGTATTAGTAACAGACCCAACGCGATTCCCGCGAGTATAGCGAATGCCGCGATTGATGTTTTTGCGGTCTTTGTCATAACATGTTCCCCTTAGTTTTAATAGATAATTATAAATATACACCTAAACGGCGTAAAGTCAACTGTCGTATTACTATAGATTCCGACCAGTTCTGTATTAGAAAGATTAACAATACCACAGCGGGAATGCTTAATAAAAGCTCTCCGCCAAAAAAATACAGCTTGTACCTGAAATCGCTTTCATTTTCCGGAGGTTGCATTGCTCTGCGGTGAAGCGGCAGTTTCTTAGGCAGTTCAGCGTCTATAGTATACGCGTCCTGAACCTCCATAAAACGCCAACCCGATAACAATCCGCCGATTGCTCGCCCTATTCTGCGAAGATATTCGGCAACGAGATAAAGGGGTATGAGCAAAATTATCAAATACCAGTTTTTGATTAGTATATCTATAAAACGCGTATTCATAAATTAAGTCCTCTGTTGCAACCGATAATTGTTTAGGCGGGAAAACTCCCGCCTAAAATTACGCGCGCTAATCTATCTCTTGCTGAACTGCGGAGCTTTACGAGCTGCCTTCAGTCCGTATTTTTTACGCTCTTTCATACGGGAGTCACGCGTCAGGAAACCCGCCGCTTTAAGTTTGCCGCGGTATTCTCCGTCAGCAAGCAGTAAAGCTCTGGCGATTCCGTGGCGTATTGCTCCGGCCTGTCCGCTGACTCCGCCGCCCTTTACGGTGGCGTTGATGTCAACTTTATCGGTT
>JAISKY010000155.1 GCA_031260745.1 Oscillospiraceae bacterium | reverse complement strand
ATACTCGTTAAAAAACACTTGACAATCGTTATTCTATCCGCTATAATGCTCTTATCCTGCCGGACACAGGGAAAATATTGAAAGGTGGATTCCAAAATGGAAAAGCATACGGAGCAAATCAAGAAGTTCAGCGAAGTCATATACGCCCTACTGAGAATAGCCTTTGTCGCGTTCATAATCGCAGGTATAGCCGAAATTGCGGTGTGGATTGTTGCGAGGTTCAGCGTTTCACCGATATTCAAAGTAGGGAATATGGAATTATATCTGCCTGTCGTTTTTATCAAAGACGGGTATGAGGAGCTTTTCTCCCTGCATATCGGTATCGGCGAAATCTTGCAGACGGTTTTCACAATAGTCGCGCTAAAATTCGCCGAAAGTATCTTCAAAATATTGAAAACTTATGGCTCGCCGTTCCGCGAGGACGTTGTGCAGAAGTTTAAGCGGTTGGCGATTGCCTTACTTTGCGTGGGAGTGGTGACGGGAGTCGTCGGGTTTCTCGCGGCGGGAATCGTTTGGGTGCTGCGCTTGATATTTGACTATGGCTGCGCGTTGCAAAACGAGAGCGATACGACGTTGTGAGGTGAATAAAATGGCAATTATTTTACGTCTTGACAGAATGATGGCTGACAGGAAAATATCGCTTGGGGAACTCGCGGCAAAAGTCGGGATTGCAAATGTAAACTTGTCAAACATCAAGACAGGCAAAATAAGCGCAATCCGATTCTCCACGCTTGACGCTATTTGCGATGTTCTGGATTGTCAACCCGGTGATATACTTGAATACAAACGGATAGATACGGCGGAGGACAAACAGCTATGAGCAACTTTATTTTGATTTCGTTGTCTGTACTCTTTTTAGCGTTCCTTGTCGTCGGGATACAAAAAAACTAATCTCGCGATTATTGATGTTGTTTGTGAAAAATCAAGCATTCTTAATCGAAAAGCGTCTCTTTTTGAAGCAAATATAACATTTTTAGGTTATGTCTGGTGATTATGCAATCAAAGGTCGTAATAATTCGGTAAATAAAAACTTTTTTTCATAATAAATGCTTGACAAATTGTAAAAGATTGTTTATACTGTTATTATTATATCAAATTGGGGTTATTATTAATAACAAAAAACTAAAAAGGCAGGTAACACTATGAAAAAGATTTCCGCAATCGTACTTGCGATTGTAATGTTTGCCGTACTTGGAGTAACGGCGTTCGCCGCTAAGTCTCCGAGTGTAAGCGCGTCACTAAAGGCAAATAAAGCCGAGATTGTATTGGGCGAGGAACTTACATACAGCGTGACGCTTACAAACAAATCCGGATACGCATTGAACGACGTAACTGTCTTGAAGTTTAACGACAATTCGGTTATCCAAAGCGTCGCGATGGCTTCCGGAGCCAAGGAGGTCGTAACGTTTAACGCGACTCCGCAAAACGTAGGAGAATTCGCGTTCAAGATTAGAGTATACGCTAACTACACCACGGCTAATCCGGTTCTTATAGGCGACGCCGAGGTTAAGGTTAAAGTTCTAAGCAATGTATTAAACGCGAATCTATCGGTCAAGTCTGACAAAACCGCGATTACTTTGGGCGATAAGGTAAAGTTTACCGCAACGCTTACGAATACATCTGACCGTAAACTAACAAACGTCGCGTTTGCGCTTGACGACGGAACTTTGGTAGGCAACGTAAAATCGTCGTTGGCAATAAACGGCGCGTTTACCGCTAATCAGACGGTGATTCCGGCGGTCGCGGGAGATTACAAGTTCAACGTCACCGCGTATGCAAACTACGGCGCGGCGAATCAAACGTCTTTGGGAACCGCGGAGGTAACAGTCACGGTCGCCGGCAAGGTTTACACCGCGGATATATCAATCACGCCGGAATCCGCGGATATTTTTCTTGGCGACTCAATAAAGATTACGTTGTCAATCAAAAACACGTCCGCGTACGCGATTCCGGACGTAGCAATCGTACTTTCGGACGATTACGGAACCGTGTTACAGACGTACGGCTCAATCGCGAAAGGTAAAACGGTAAAATATACCTACACGGTAACACCGGAGGAACTAACGGATTTCAAAATATACGCGTTCCACGTTTACTACGATTATAACAGTTCTGATGACCCGGATGAGTTCGAGTGTCTAGGCACAACCGTGTCGGTCAAGCCGGTCATTCCGTCCGGAACTTTAACGGTCACACAGAACGGTACTTCATTTATATTGGGAGATAAAATTACGTACACCGTGACGCTGACAAACACTTCCGGACACGCTATACCGAACGTCGCCATTATCCTGCCGGGTTACGATACGACTACGGTAATCGCTTCAACTAAGTCGTTAGCCGCGAACGGTAAACTAACCGCAAAATACACCGAAACTACTTGGTGGGTTACGAAAAGTACGCTGGAAAGGTTTGTGGCTTACTCAAATTACAGCGAACTTGGCGGCGATTATCTTACCGAAGCGTTCAGTAATAACTATGAAATCAAAAGTCCGGTGGAAATAACGGTCAAGCCGAATGTAACCGACGCAAAAGTCGGCGACGAAGTTACGTACACTATAACGGTAAAAAATATTTCCAAATACGCGCTCTCAAAGATAACCCTTACCACCGACGAATACTACAGCGACGAGGCGGTAATCGGCTCGATAGCGTCAATTGCCGCGAAAAAGAGCGGAGTTACCACGTATACGGAAACGCTGAAGTACAGCGGAAATTATCGACCGCGGTTTTACGCTCACCTGACCTACGAAACCGACCCGGTGACGTTGGGTTACGGAGAGGGACTAATTAATGTCAGCGACCCGCCGATTACGGAGTTAGGATATATTTCGATTTCGATAAAAGGTAATCCCGCTCTATACGCTTTAGAAAAGGTTAGTTTAGACGGAATATTCGTTGCATTAGCGGAAGACGGCAATGAAATTGACGAGTCACAAATATATGGAATCATTAAAAGCCCCGGGGTTCTGTATATTCACAATCTCGTAGCTAATCGCTCGTACGACGTAGTAATCTATGACAAGTCCGGCAAAGTGATTAGAAGCCAGGCGATGATTGCCGGTCTGTGGGACGACGATGACTAAGAGTATCCGATAAATATCAGGCGTTGTTGAACGCATAACAAAACAATAACCGTTCGAGGAAATCCTCGGGCGGTTATTGCCAATATTTTCGCTAATAGCGCGGACGGGAAATCAGCGACCGCGCCGCTAAATTTATAGTTTGCATTTATGCTGATAATGTGTTATAATAAAAATAACAAGTAAATTTTGAGGTTATTTATGACAGAGGTTAAGCCCGCGAAAATTTGGAACAAGATGTATACCTGCGCGTTCGTCGCGAATTTCCTGCTTTGCGTATCGCAGTTCCTTGTAAATCCGTTAGTGACGGAGTACGCACGACTGCTTGGAGCGGACGACGTTAAAATCGGAGTTATCACCGGGCTGTATTTCGGAGTCGCGTTTTTGGCAAGACCGTTCAGCGGACCGGCGATTACTAAACTCAACAAAAAATACATAATGCTGTTCGCGTATATGATGGGGTTCGTGGTTAACGTAGGTTACGCGCTTAGTAACAGTATTCCGCTGTTTGTGGTTTCGAGAATACTGCATGGAGTTCAGTTCGCGTTTATCGGTTCGCTGAATCTTACGCTTGCGAGCGACAGCCTTCCGCAGGAGAAAATGGGTTCGGGACTTGGAATGTTCGGAGTAGGCGGAGCGGTCGCGACGGCTATCGCTCCGAGTTTCGCTATCGCTCTAAGCAGTTGGGGCGAACAAATATTCAAAACGGAATCGGCGGGTTATACGGTTGTATTCTCCGTCGCGGCGGTGTGTATGCTGATTTCAGTCGCGCCGTGCCTGATTATGCCGTACAAGCCGCTGACAAATAACGAGAAAAGCCAGCTTGGAGCGTGGTACAAAAGCATTATCGCGACGGAGGCTTTTTTGCCCGCGATTGTTATCCTGTTCTACGCGTTAGGAAGCATTATCTATACGGCATATATGATTCCGCTGTCAAAAGAACTGGGCATAGAGAATATTGGTTTGTTCTACACGGTATACGCGTTGGCGATTTTGGCGGCGCGGCCGCTGTCGGGCAGACTTATTGACCGTTTCGGCGAGGTAAAAGTCATTATACCAGGCTCGTTTATCTTCGCCGCGTCTTTCATCGTAACGGGAACAAGTCATTCGCTTACGCAGATACTGGTCGGAGCGGTACTCGCGGCAATCGGGTACGGTTCCGCTCAACCCGCGCTGCAAACGATGGCGATGCGCTCGGTGGAACCGGCTCGGCGAGGTTCGGCTAGCAACACAAATTACTTTGGGCTTGACCTGGGATTCTTCATTGGTCCAACATTAGCGGGGTTTATAATCGCGAACGGTACTCACGCGAGAATGTTTGTACTTGCGGTTATTCCAATTTTGCTGTCAACGCTGATATTCCTGCTCGGGCTGAAACCGTACAGAGCTTACATCGCGAAAAAACTAAAACAAAACGACTAAATATAATATTGGGAAGATGAGTTAATGTTACAGATTACTTGGGGCAAAATCAAAAACAACCTTTGGCTGGCGGCGTGTCTGCTTATTGGTAATATTCTGCTAATCGCTACGGCAAGCGCGATTCCGATGTACGCCGAAGGAATAATGCAGCGTATTTTTATGAAAGAGCTTGAATCCGTACAGCTTGAATCCGGACGTTATCCGGGGCAGATTACATTCTCGGTTAATCCTCCGCAAATCCCGGCGGAACTTGGATTGGGTGAGATTGACCGTCTGGAAAGTGAACTGACGGCCGGAGTTTACAACGATTTCGGTGTTCCTGTTTTGTCGTTCGCGCGTTCGGCGTCGTCGCGCAAACTGGAGGTTGAAAACTCCAGACAAAAACTGGAGGCGAAGCTATTCACTATCGCGCCGGAATTGTCCGAAAGTACGGAGCTAATCGCCGGACGCTACCCGAATCCGGAGATTCAGCCGGACAACCTACTGGAAGTTATCGCTACGGAAACGTCGTACATCACGCAGAATTATCTGCTTGACGAGGAATATACGGTAAAAGGTATGCCCGTCAAGGGCGGCGGTAACTATACGATGAAAGTCGTCGGCGTCGTTAGAGCCAAAAACCCAAGCGTTTCACGTTTGAGTACCGCGCTGTACGCCGACTCCAAGTTGTTCAACGAGATTTTCTATAATAGCTCACGCTATCGCTCGATGGACTCGGTGCAATGGATTGTTGACCTTGACTACCATCAATTCAAGGTGTACAAACTTGACGAGCTTCAAGGCGCGATTGACAAATACGCGACGTTCGCGCCGGAGAAATACTATGATTTCGGCGCAAGGTTCGGCGCGGTCGCGGAGCCGTTTCCCGCGAAACAGGATAGACTTAACCTGACGTTGTGGGTGCTGGAGGTTCCTATTTTCATCTTACTTGCGTTTTTCATCTCAATGGTTGCGCGGCAAATCCTGACGCTTGACCGAAACGAAATCAGCGTAATGAAATCACGCGGAGCGACCCGACCTCAAATTTTCCTGATTTACCTTATTATGAACTTAATACTGGCGGGAGCGTCGCTTGTAATGGGTATTCCGATTGGTATGGGGATATGCTCTATGTTGGGAGCGTCAAGCGGATTCCTTGAACTCGTAAGCCGAGCGGGGCTGAGTTTACGCTTACAGCCGTTCGCGCTGCTTATCGCCGCCGCGACCGCGTTAATATCGACCGCCGTTTGCGTATTGCCGTCGTTAAAGTTTTCCAAAATAACAATCGTCGCGCATAAACAGAGCAAATCACGGACGAAATCCCCGATTTGGCAGCGGCTGTTCATTGACGTTTTATTGCTCGCGTTCTCAATCTACGAATATTACAATTTCAGCTCGCATCTTGCGGAGTTGAGCGCGAACGGCGGCGGCAGTATAGACCCGCTATTGTTCCTGTCGTCGTCACTGTTTATGCTTGGCGCGGGATTACTGTTCGTAAGGCTGTTCAACTATGTCGTGAAGATAATATACTACGCCGGACGCAGATTTTGGCCGCCGTCGCTGTATACGTCGTTCCTGAAAGTTATGCGCTCGTCGGGTGAGGAACAGTTTATAATGCTGTTCTTAGTGCTTACGCTAGCCACCGGAGTTTTCAACGCGAGAATAGCGCGTACGATTAACCTGAATAACGACGACGCGATTCGCTACTCCGTTGGCGCGGACGTGAAAATCAAAGAAAACTGGCAGATTAACACTCAGCACAGCGTCGGAGAGATTACTCCGACAGGTGATATCGCGTATACCAACGTCGTGTATAACGAGCCTGATTTCAGCCGATACCTGCGCGCGTCGGAAGTTTCACAGGCGACTAAAGTTTACCTTACCGATGCGGGCTCGACAAGAGCGGGCAACGCTTCCATTAAAAATGTTGAGATTATCGGAATAATAACCGACGAGTTCGGCGAAGTCGCGTGGCTTAGGTCGGATTTATTGCCGCGCCACTTTTACGACTACCTTAACGCGCTTGCCGCGAATCCTGACGCGATTATAGTTTCGCCAAATTTCCGTGACGTGTACAGCCTGAAAATCGGCGACAGACTGACATACACGGTCGAGGATAACCGCCAGTTAACCGGAGTTATTTGCGGATTCGCGGATTTCTGGCCGGGATACAGCCCGACGTTTACGCAGGTTGATTATACGGGGCTTTCGCTCACGCTTGAGCGTTCGCTTATTGTAGGCAATCTCGGTCAAATGCAGAGGAAAATCGGAGTTCTGCCTTACGAGGTCTGGATGCGTACGGACGGCGGTTCAGTCGATACGCTATACAACTACGCTGAAAACGGCGAAGTCCAGTACCGCAAATTCGCCGACCTTAACGCGGAACTGATTAAGGCTAAACACGACCCCGTATTCCAGGGTACTAACGGCGTTCTGACTGTCGGATTCCTGATTATTCTGCTTGTATGCGCCGTGGGATTTTTGATTTACTGGATATTGTCTATTCGTTCGCGTGAGCTTCAGTTCGGAATATTCCGGGCGATGGGATTGTCTATGAAAGACCTGGTCGCTATGCTACTGTGCGAACAAGTCTTAATCTCCGGCGCGTCAATCGCCGCCGGGCTTGGAGTGGGAGCGTTAACGAGTACGCTGTTCGTACCGTTGATTCAGGTCGGCTACGCTACGGGAACTCACTTGCCGCTGATTGTCGCGGGCGATATTTCGGATAACGCAAGATTGCTTGCGGTTACGGGAACGATACTCGTGGTATGTATGGTAATACTTGGCGGCATAATCCGTCGTTTGAAGATTGCTCAGGCGTTGAAACTCGGCGAAGATTAGTTATTATAGCTGTATAAAGGAAAACGAATATGCGAAAACTAATAATGTTAAACCGGATAAAATGGTACGTACCGCTGTTCATTGCGCTTGCCGCGCTGACGGTAGTTTGCGGAGTATTCGGAGGGTTCGATTATCTTCGATACCTTGGAAAGCCCGTATCGCTGTCTCAATCGGGGCTGAAAGCCGGAACATACGTACGTATCAGAATGAGCGATACTATCGCGACATACGCGGTCTACGGACTTGACCCGGAAACCAACGCGGAACAAGAGTATGAATTTCGCTACCTCGTAGCTCCGGTAGGCGATAACATCATCGGAATACGGCTTACAAAATCCCAACAGAAATTAATCGAAAATCCAAACGCGGAACTTATCGGAACTTTGCGGAAATCTCCGCCCGACATTCACAAATTGCTTAGAGACTGGGCGGCGGGCGGATATTGGACGGATAAAGACCAACTCGAAATCGGTAGGCTGACTCCGGATATTGTGCTTTATGTCGGATATAAGGGCAATATTCCTGTGGCGTTAGGGTTTATCCTTTGCGCGCTGGCGTTTATATTCGCTGTCGGAACTATCGGCAGCGCGGTCAGGTTTGTTTTGCTGATATTAAAAAAGCGTTACGACGATTTTCCCGCCGACGCTCAAATCTTCTCCGACGCTCTGGTAATTACTCGCGAGAAAGTTCTGCTTATAAAACCGCTCGTTGAGTACGAGCTTAACCGCTCCGAAATTAGCAAGGTTTTCCCGCGCAGTAAACGTCTGGAGGGCGGTAAACTGAAATGGTCGCTCGTATTCTCCGCAAATAACCGCGAGTATATAGTGTGGCTGATTACAGAGGACAAAACAAAAGAAGCTCTTATTTATTTTCAGAGCGTAGAGTAGATAGCGGAAAGCAGAGATAACCACAATAGCTGGAGTATGGGTTAACGAATGAACTCTGCTATTAGGTATCTCTGCTTTCCGCTCTCATATCTCTGCTTGATTACGCTCTGACCGTGTTCGCGACTGTGTCTACGATGTTGGCGAACGCTCTTATCGCGCGTCCGAAGCCCGTTTTACCGTGGTGATGATTAGGACTTATTATCATACCAACCGTAAGCCCTACGGCGGTTCCGATTCCTACGCCCTTAATAAAGTTATAGTTTGACATTATACTGTCCTCTTTTCTGTATTGAATACGCTTAGTTTTGCACATACGAGGTGAAATATGCAAATAAAAACAGCAGGATTTATTGACGTCCATTCGCATTTTCGCGACCCCGGATTTACGTATAAGGAAGATATGCGCTCCGGAGCCGCCGCCGCATTTGCCGGCGGGTATTCCGCGGTAGTGTGTATGGCTAACACTAACCCTGTGATAGATACTCCGGAGCTTGTTGCCGCGAACTTAGCCGGGGATTATCCCGTAATAATTTATCAGGCCGCCGCCGCGACCGTAGGACAGCTCGGGGCAACGCTTACGGACTTCGCCGCGCTTAAAGCCGCCGGAGCAATCGCAATCTCCGACGACGGTCAACCGCTTCTGGACGCTAAGGTTATGTACGACGCGTTACAACTCGCGAAATCGGTAGGACTGCCGATTATGACGCACAGCGAGGACTACCGACTTAGAGAACGCGGCGCGGTCGCGGAGGAGTATATGCTCGCGCGGGATTTGACGCTCGCGAAATACGCTGACGCTCCGCTTCACATTCAGCACGTGACTACCGCGAACGGCGTTAAGATGATTCGCGAGGCTAAAAAAGACGGAGTTTCGGTTACGTGCGAAACTTGTCCGCACTATTTTACGTTCACCGAGGATTTACGCGGCAAGTTAGGCTCGATTGCAAAGGTTTTCCCTCCGCTTAGGACGCGTAAAGACGTTGACGCGGTAATTGAGGGCTTAGCGGACGGCACGATAGATATTATCGCGACCGACCACGCTCCGCACTCCCGCGAAGAAAAGTCAAAGTCGTGGGACGACGCGCCCGGCGGTATTATCGGGCTTGAAACCACGTTCGCCGCAAGCCTTACCGTACTTTTTCACTCCGGCGCGCTGACGATGCCTGAGTTGCTCGATAAGTTCACCGTCAACCCCGCGAAACTTCTGAATATTGAACTCGCGGAGGATGAATTCGTAATCTTTGACCCCGACGAGGAATGGACGGTCACGG
>JAISKY010000124.1 GCA_031260745.1 Oscillospiraceae bacterium | reverse complement strand
GGTCTGAATGACGGTGTGTATAAGCGGATTACCGGCAAAGATATTAATTTTGACGATATATACCGAAATATTGCTGATTTTTCTGAAATTCGTAACAACTGTAAACTAAAAATTAAGATAGGAGACTCTATGCTCGAAGCCGTTGACGATGAACTGCGGTTCTACGATTTATTCGGCGATATGTGCGATGCAATCGGGGTTGAACACATTTTTGAGCAGTGGGGACCGAACGGCGTTAGCTGCGCGCCTAATTTGCGCGATAGCCAACGCACACTATACGGTTACGAGCTGCGTGACATTGAAATCTGCCGCGGTCCGTTTACAACGGTCGAGATATTGCCGGACGGTACGTTTTGTCTTGCCGGATGTCATCGACGTTGGGGGTTTGAACGCAACATTCGCGACTTGCCAATTCGCGACCAGTGGAACGACGCGGGAGCGAACGAAATACGCAGGAATAAATTGCTGTACGGGAAAAATAGCGACAGCGTTTGCGCCGCGTGCGACATTCCTATCCAGAACTGGCATCCTACCGATTTGCTAGAAGGTCACGAACAAGAGATTTTAGCTCGGATGTGACCTTGTCTAATTAATCAACACACTATACAACGACATTGGAGGAGAACCTATGACCGGTAAAGAACTAACCGCTCGTGAGCGGCGTGTTTATGACGCGTTGCAGGATGAGCTATCGCGCGATATATTTTGGAGCCGCAACGGCTTTGGGGCAAAATGGCAACCGTTATACGAACAAGGCTTTGATGCATACAACGACCCGCCGCAGGAGCTTGCAATCGACGATTCATTTTGGAAGTATCTAGAGGACGAACACAATTCGATAGCGTCCCTAGAGAGGCGAGTAATCGGTAAGAAAGTCGTCATCTACGGCTATGCTTACAGCGGACGCGCGATACAAAAGCGACTTGAGTATCTTGGGCTTGGCGGTAATATCGTCGCTGTATGGGACCGCAACCCGCAGCTACTGGGAGTAAGCGTCGGCTCTCGCGTTGTTGAAGCTCCGCCGCAATCCGGCGCGGACGTTCCCGATATTGATTTGATAATTGTGTGCAGCGGTTCGTTCGCTCAAGAAATACACGATTTTCTACTGAGCTTAGGTATAGTTGACAGTAAGATTTTTAGTCCATACTGGGTTAATCAGTCCGAAGAGCATTTTGATGCGGAAATTATCGTTCCCAGGCTTGTTAACGACGAAATATTCATAGACGGCGGCGTAATGAATTTTGACACGTCGCTTAACCTGCTTAAACTAAATTACGGCGTTAAGAAAATTTATGCGTTTGAGCCAGACCCGGCAAACTTCAGGTTAGCTGCGAAGGCGGTTGCGGAATCGGGCTTCGCAAACGTTGATTTGCGTCAGGCGGGTTGGGGAAGCGAACGCGCAAAGCTTAAGTGGAAATCAGACGGCGGAGGTTCTCACGTTGACGAAAATTCGTCGCTGGAAGTAGATGTATACGCTATCGACGATATAATACCGGAAAACGAAAAGGTAACGTTTATCAAGCTCGACGTCGAAGGTCTGGAACTGGAAGTATTGAAGGGCGCGGCGCGTACAATCAGACAATGTAAGCCTAAACTTGCGATTTCAATATATCACAAACCGTTTGACTACTACGAGCTTCCGGAGTATATTTTGTCGTTGGTACCCGAGTATAAAGTATATATGAGGCATCCGTCCAGTATGCCGTCCGGCACAGATTGTTATTTTGTTCTATAATTTGCAACAGACGTTGCAAACAGGCAAGGAGTTGATTTCTTATGAACCTAACGTTGGGCAAATTCACGCTAATCGTTGTAACGCGATGTAATCTTCGCTGCAAGCTGTGCTGCGAGTATACGCCGCAGCACAAACCTTTTCCGGATATGACAATCGACGAGTGCCGCCGTATATTAGCCGCCCTGTTCGATTCCGTTGATTACGTAACGACGACTCATCTGTCCGGCGGCGGAGAACCGTTCCTGCACCCGCAGCTCGCGGAGCTTATTGACGTTGTGTTCGAGTATAATGACAAGTTCGACAAATGTATGTTGTTTACAAACAGCGCCGTGAAACCGTCGCAAGCGCTGTTGGACGCTATTACGAGACATTCAGATAAGACGATTATCCAACTGTCGAGATACGGAATCAACCCCGAACGCGAGCTAGAAGTTTTAACTGCGTTGGAAGCTACCGGAGCATCGCTTAAAGTAGAAAAGTACTATGGCGACAATCAGTCGTTCGGCGGTTGGGTGAACTTCGGTGATTGGCAAGAGCGTAATCGCAGTACGCCGGAGCTTGCCGACGTATTCGCGAATTGCGCCGTAACGCGCGATATGCGCGGTAACTGGCGTACTCGCGATGGTAAAACGCACTGGTGCAGCCGCAGCCAGCGCGGTATGGAACTTGGTCTGATACCCGACTGTTCCGCCGACTATGTTGATTTGCTTGACGATACAAGCAGAGATGAAAAACGGTTTAAGTTTGCTAACATCGCGGCGCGCGGCTTTTTATCCGCGTGCGACCACTGTTCAGGTAATCAGGGAACCGACGACTATGGGTTGCGGTATCAGGCGGCCGAACAATTGTGAGGTGGAAATGTTAAGGGACATTACTGTTATTCTAATCGCTTATAACGCTGAAAAGTTCTTGTACCGTTCGGTTAATAGTATACTCCGACAAACACACGCTAACTGGGAGTGCGCTATTATCGACCACGGCAGTACCGATAAAACGCGTAAGATTATCCAATCGTATGCAAAAAATGACCCGCGATTCAAACCGGTTTATTACGACGTTAATCGCGGGGCGGACTTTGCGTTTGAAATCCAAGTCAGCGAGTACAAGAAAGTAGAAACACCTTATGTTATTACTCTGGACGCTGACGACGAATATAAACCGACGGCGTTTGCGGAAATGCTTGACAGGGCTGTTTCTGGCGGCTTTGACGTTGTCTGTTGCGGCTCAGAATTCGCGCAGTTAACGAAGAAAAAGCTGCAAATTATAGGTCATCGATTGCTGAATGACGAACTTATTTTGAAATCGCCGGAATCGTATGGTCTCAACCTTGGACGATACTACCAATTTATGCGTACAAGCTGGGGAAAGCTCATACGCGCCGAACATTTGCGTCATACGGATTTCTCGTGGTACGGCAGTTCTGACATATATTCCGACACCAGTTTTGTAATGTCTCTTGCAGGTAATTCTGAGAACGGCATAGCCATCCTCCCCCGCGCTTTGCACAGATATTACGTTAGTCCGACGAGCGCTTCTTATAAACTCATGAAATCGTACGAAGGAGCTATAGATTTTCGGATACGCGCTGACCGGAACACATATGACAAGGCGGTTGCGCTTATTACCGCTAAGGCGGGAGCTGTGACTGCCGCTAATATCGATTTTCTTCAACTCGTCTATATGAACTCCGTTTTCGACTCGCAAAATGTGCTGATTAACGCTGACACTTCCGACTCCAATAAACTAACCGGGTTTGTCGATATGTTTCTCAACGCTCACGCGCGTAAGTTGGCGGGAGCTGAACATTTAGGCGCGCTATGCGGCGACGAAGCGGGTCAGATAGCGCGTCGTCGCCAGCTATTCGCGCAAATTACCGACTGGCTGAAGTCGCGTGCAGTAGTCGATGACGCGCAAACACTTAAATTATGCGAGTTGGGTGAGTTTGTTAGCGCGGTAGCCGAGGACGGCGACGCGCATATAGCTTTCAATCAACTGCGTATGAAGTTTCTGCATAACAACAATCTCAATTACAAAGAAAGTATAACCGCTATGAACATTGAAACCTCCGAAAAATTTCCGTTGCTGAAGGGCTTGAGCGAGGACGCAATCGTCTACCTCCGCTCCGCAGTGGCGCGGGTGTTAGACAACGACCTAACCGGAGCGCTTGACGCGCTCACGGAACTAGCGAACGACGAAATCCCAGACGAGTATGCCGAAGCGTACATTACGCTAGGGCTGAATGTTTCGAGCTCGGGAGAGTTCACAGACGCGTTCATATTTTTCAAAAAGTTGCAAATTGAGTTTCTGCTAGACAACGCTCGAACCGCCGAAGCGCGGACGGAACTTGACGAGTGGCTCGCGCTGCTGCCCGACGACGAGGAATTGTTGGCGTTAAGCGAACGATTAATTGAATTACCCCCCCCCGTAAGATTGAATAACGAAATCTACGACAGCAGGGAAAACCCAGACCTCATTCCGTCGTATGAGCGCAATGTCAAGGGGTTGACAATTATGAACAACTCTATTGACAAGCGGTTTTATGATTTGTTCAGACAGATTAAGACTCTTAAAAGCGTGAAACGAGTAACGGCGGAGATAATTGGCAATTATCGTAAGCTCCCTGATAATTACAAACAATGGCTTATGAGTTACTACGGAGGCAGCGGAGAATTTGCTCCTGATAAAAACAATTTTGAACTGTGCGAAAAGCGCGCAAAAACTTTGCTTAATCACGCGGACGATATCATTTGGTTTTACGAACGGCTTGCAAATTATCGCTCCCGGTATGCTTTGTTCGCATACTGTCACAACTGGTTTGCCTTCGGAGATTTACTAGGCAGAGTAGGTAAAATCCGTGACGATATTTACAAAGAATACTTGGATTTCGACGTTTTGAATTTCGGAAAAGACGAAGTTTACGCAGACTGCGGAGGATTTATCGGAGATTCGCTGGCGGATTACCTGAACGAGGTCGGAATCGACAGCTACAAAAAAATCTATGTTTATGAGTTTGACGACCAGAATTGCGATGCGATAAATAAATTTCTAAGAAGTAATAATCTAAAAAATATAGTCTTGCGCCGCAAAGCGGTCGGAGTAAACGGCAAACTTCGTTATACTCCTGTAGCTCCGGGAGCAGATCGTAGCGGCAACTCGTTGACTGACAAAGGCGAAGTAGAAGTCGAGGTCGTAGGCTTGGATTCCGACATACTGGAGCCGCTGACCTACATAAAGATGGACATCGAAGGCAGCGAATACGCCGGAATTATCGGAGCGCAAAATCATATCCAAAACGAATACCCGAAGCTCGCGATATGCCTATACCACAAACCGGATGATATTTGGGAACTTCCGCGCTTGATTGACGCGCTTGCCCCGGAGTATAAATTTTATCTCACGTTCTGCGGATTTGCGCTCGGTCACGTCGGTATGGCAATGCTCGCGGTGAAGAGTGAAAATAAACCAGAAAACACTTCAAACGGAAATGAAAACCTCGGTTTACTCAAAAGCGTAATTCTCGGAACGCCCCCCCCTGCAAGGGGTAAGAATGTTGTTGTTATTGGAGCAAATGAGCGCGGCGTTATCCTCAAACAGGCAATCGAGAGCGACTTGGGTGATTATAATCTCGTGGCTTTCTGTGACGAAACCGCTAAAAATATTGGGAAATCTTTGCAAGGCGCAGACATTATTTCGCTAAATCGCGTTGCAGAATTATATAGAAATTGTGAGATTGATACGCTAATACTGGCGAATACAAATTTCGGATATAGAGGTATAATGAGCATACTAAATCAGCTTGGAGTGCCGGAATGTTACGTCGTCAATCAGTATTTCTATCGCCCGGACGTAGAAAAATATGATTTGGAAACTGAACTTATTCGGGTCGACACAAGCAGGAGCTGATTTAACGGCGTATCAGACTCACTTGGCAGACCATTGTAATCTCAACTGCAAGGGCTGCGGGCATTTCTGCAATCTTGTGAAAGAACCGATATTTGCTGATTTAGAGCAATATTCAAAAGATGTAACTCGGTTAAGCGAGCTATACTGGAATGTGTCGCTGTTGCAGCTTTTAGGCGGCGAACCGCTCCTGAATTCGCAATTGGAAGAATTTATCAAAGTCAGCCGCAAGGCGTTCCCCGCCGCAGAATTGAACGTGTATAGTAACGGTCTACTCGTAACAAGACAGCCGGAGAGTCTGTTTGAAACTATGCGCGAGAATCGTTGCGCGTTCAGATTTTCTGCATATAAACCGATTTACAAGAAACGCGACGAGCTAACTGAATTTCTCGGAAAGCGTGGCATTATCTGGAGTTTTACTGGTCACACGATACCTATTGAGACGTTCAGCAGAAGCGTTCTTTTGAATCCCGAACCTGTTGACGCTACCGAAATTTGGAGTAAATGTCGCGACACAATATGCCACGTTTTGGAACCCGGTTATTTGTATCCGTGCGGCGGCGGACCGTGGAACAAATATTTGGAGGAACATTTTGACGTGAAAATCAACCACGGCGACCCCGAGAAACTGCGTATAAATCTTGAAACGACTACGCTAACCGGTCACGAGATAAACGCTTTGCTCGACGGACCTCACGAAGCATGCAAATATTGCGGAACGCTAAAAATGAAACCGTTCGATTGGGAAACACGCACTCGCGAGAAAGCTATGTTATCAGATTATGCTATCGATGCGGAATAAGAATCGGATAAATGTCAAGATTTCAATAAAAGTTTGCGGCGTTTAGCAATGATTAGCCGCAAAAAGCTATAGAAATATGGACGAAATCTAAAACAAAAAAAACGTCGCCGCTCTCCGTTTTCTACGGAGTATGTTGTAATTGTTATATAATACCGCGATGTCAAAACTTACATAAACTGAATATCCAAAAGCCGTAAGGTGGTAGGAACTGTACTCGTATGAAGTACATAACTACTGCCTTGCGGCTTTTTCGTATTCCAAAAGGAGGCTTGGGTCCCGTGTTAGCCGGGTTAGCTATTAGCTATGCGTTGAATAAGCGGGCGCTGAATTAACGACGACATAATTGCCGCCGCATTTCAAGTAGCTATTATATGCCGGATTTCTATACTATTCGACACTTGGCTACCGCTCGGTCTGTTTTACGTTTCGCATTACGAGCAGTCGGTAGCTCGCTATCCCTAATCCTCGAATTTCAAATTACTAAAAACAAAATTTGAAATATCGGAGGATTAGGGTATGAAAAACTACCAAAACAGCGACTATGCGCTAAATAAGTTCAGCAAAGGCATAGTATATCGCTTTACTGACGGAATCGTGGAGGTCACGCTTGCGGATTACCTCGCGGAAAACCCCGGCAGGACTGAAACGGATTTCCGGATATTGAAAGAAGCGTCTGACGAAAATTACTTGAAACAG
>JAISKY010000103.1 GCA_031260745.1 Oscillospiraceae bacterium | reverse complement strand
ATCGATGCGTGGGACATATCGGCGTTTCGCGACACTCTCAAGCGCGAGTGCGATATTGAGTTTTGCTTCGCGGAGGGAGAGCCGGAGCAGTGAAAAAGATATGCGAATTCTGCGGCAAGGAGTTCACCGCGAAGAACAGAGACGCTAAATGCTGCTCTATGGAGTGCAGAGACGCGAATGCCAGGGAAAAGAAAAAACTTAGATATTCGGCAACGTCAAATTGGGGCGTAAGGAGCGGATTGACACGCGAAGAAGCGCTCGCGCTCGCGAATAGGCTGCGCGCCAAACGTATCAAAAACGGTACGCTGTGGAAAGCGACCAGACCGGAGGATTACCGATGATTAGTAATCACGACCGTTCCGGTTGGGTGGGCGCTAGCGATACGGCAAAGGTTATGGGCAACTGGAACACGGAGACGTTCCGGGCGTTCTGGTCGGAGAAGTTGGGCTACCGTGTGAACAACTTCCGGAACACCGCTATGATTGCCGGAACGTACTACGAACACAGGATTCTCGACGCAATGCGAGTTAAGGAGCGCGACAGGCAGATTAAAAAGCCGGAGCTTCGGTTGCGTGTCAACCTCGACGGCGAGACAAAAAAGAAAATCGTTGAGGTCAAGACCTACGGCAAGGACACGTTCAAGGTTTCGGCGGCGTACTGGCAACAGGCACAAGCGGAGATGTTCGCGGCTAAGAAACCGCTCGAAATCGCGGCGTATAGGCTCTTGCCGGAGGACTACGACAACTTTTACAGCCCCATCGACAAGGACAGGCTCTCGGTGTTCCCGGTCGAGTACGACGAAGCGTGGGTCGAGGAAAAGTATCTGCCGCGACTGCGCATACTAGCCGACTGCCTGAAACACAGGAGGTTCCCGACTATGGAGGAAATCTAAATGTACGTTAAAAGCGTTATGTGCGCGGGCGACGCTCTAATTTTGCAGACCACTCACGCCGAAGCCGGAGCGTTCCTGAAAGACTTCAAGGAGGGCGACTACGACATTAAAGCGGTACGCCGCAAACGGAGCTTAGACGCGAACGCTTATTTCCATACGCTCGTACAGAAGATTGCGGAGCGTCAGAAACTGGGCTTTGACGAGGTGAAAAAGTCGCTTGTAGTCGATTATGGCACATTGGCTCGCGACGACGACGGACAAGTAATCGGGTTCAAGCTCAAGAGCAGTATCGACGTAAACAAGCTGTACCGCTACACTAAGGCGTTCAAAACGACGGTCGAGGGCGGCAAAAATTTTACCTGTTACCTCGTCTACAAGCGGTCGAGCGAGATGGATTCCAAGGAGTTCTCGCGATTACTCGACGGAACGGTTCAGGAATGCGCGACGCTCGGTATTGAAACTCTGGACGATATTAAAATTAAACAGATTATGGAGAACACGAAATGGAGCTAATTGTTAAGCAGGAGATAACCGACATATTCCGAAATATGGGAATACCGGCTCACCTAAGCGGTTACGAGTACGCCCGTTATATGATAGAGCGGCTTATCGACGAGCCAATGTTGATTAAAGCGGTAACAATAAAACTCTATCCGGACGCGGCGGCTAAATATAATACTACCCGTACGCGGGTGGAACGCGCTACGCGAACCGCGGTAGAAACGGCGTTTGACAGGGGCGACCTTGAAACGCTGCAACTATATTTCGGCAACACAATGTCGTCGTATAGGGGCAAGCCGACAAACAGTGAGTTTATGGCGACGATTGCCGACAATATCAGGCTTAGACGGGAGGCGATGTCAAAATGAACGTAAGAACAAAATCTCTGATAATACTCCCGGAAGTTAAGCGGGAAGTTAAGGCTCGTGACGGCGGCAGATGTGTATACTGCTACAATCCGGGCTTATCCAACGCGCATTTTATCGCTCGGTCGCAAGGCGGTCTTGGGGTAGAGCGAAATATTCTGACGTTATGCCCCGCGTGTCACGCGCGGTTCGACCAGTCGGAACACCGCTCCGAAATGCGGGAGTATTTCGCGCGGTATCTCAAATCGTGTTACAGCGACTGGAGCGAGGACGCTCTGGCCTACAGAAAGAGAGACTAAATTAACTATGAACAGTAATCACATAACCGAAGTATCTGTAGAAAAGTTATACAAATGCGAACGGTGCGGCAATATGTTTCTAACGCTTGAAAGCGCAGAAAAATGCCATCCGGACAAGCATTGTGAGACTTGCGGCAAGGAAATGAAATACAATGATTTCTGGACAAAATGCGAACAATGCCGTATTGCGCTAAAATACGCTGAAGCAAAACACGTCAAAGCAGACGATTATAACGAGCCTGTATTTGCAAACGACAGATACTATCACGATATAGACGAGTTGCTCGAATACTATGACGGTGAATGGGATAAACCCGATGTCGTGTATGGCTCGGTGAAGCGTTATATTAAAATAGATGACGCCGAATCAATCGTGTTCGCCGCCGAGGAAAGCGTAATGTTCGATGACGAGCCGGAAGTATTCTCAAAGGACGCTGTGGCAGAGCTCAAAAACTTTATTGACAGTTGGAACTTGCGACATATGTATGAATACTTTGAACAGGACGACAAGCTGATTGTTGATATGGGTTGGCATAAGGAAAAGCAACCAAAGCAGAAAGGGTATCAGCGATGATAGTAAACGTAAAACTAGGTTGCGTAGCGTCCGGCAGACTGGGTAAAGACCCCGAAACCAAAGTTGTCGGCGAGAGGCAAACCAAGATGACTAAGTTCTCAATATGCGCGTTCAGCGACCCTAGCGGGAACGCTCCGGCGATATGGATTGACGTGGTCGCGTGGAACTCGTTAGCGGACTTCGCGGAGGGGTTGCGTAAGGGCGACGCCGTGTTGGTGTGCGGCGCTAAAAAGGAACGCTCCTACACGACGCGTGAGGGCGTTGACAAGACCGCGAGTGAGCTTGTCGCGGAGTTTATACTGCCACAGCCGTCGAATGGTCACAGCGGTCAAAATAACGGCTATTCCGCCAACGGCGAACGGACTTCGTCCGAACGGCAAAATAACGGCTATGCTAAACCGCAAGCTGTGCCTCCGCAATTCACGGAGATTGACGAACCTGACCCCGGCTTGCCGTTCTAGGAGGGTGATATGTTTGAAAAAGCGCGGGATATGCTGGACTGTCGGGAGGTAGCGAAGTATTACGGCGCCGTATTCCGGAGGAATCGAGCCAAATGCCCGATTCACTCCGGAAACGGCTGGAACTTCGAGGCGAAGAAGCGAGGGTTTACCTGCTACAGTCAATGCGGAAGCGGAGACGTGATTAAATTCGTACAACTGCTGTTTGGGTACGGCAAGCCGCTGGACGCCTTAAAGCAGCTTAACAGGGACTTCAGATTAGGACTGTCTCTGGACGGCAGGAGTAAAAGGGAGTTCGTTCCGTCGGCTCTGAAACTTCCGGACGAACGCGAGGCGGGTGAGATACTGGCGGAATGGATTATTAGGTTATACAAGTGGAAGGAGCGCTACGCCCCGACCGGAAGTGAGATTCTCGATAACGAACACACGGGCGCGTATTATAGGTTCGCGTGTGATAATCTGGAGATTGTCTTGTACCGCTACGAAACACTGTGTACGGAGAGCGACCCGGAGGCGATACAATTGGCGCACAGGCTTAACCAATTCAGGAGAACAATAAATGAGGAGAGGTTAAATGCGTACTTATGAACGAAGAGTATTACGACAAGAACGGTATAATCCACACGGGCGCTCGCGAGCCGCCCGTGTGGGGAGAACCGGAGCCGCTGGACAAGCCGCGTTCGGAGATACCTTTTAATACTAAATGGCTGCCGGACGACGTAGCCGATTATGTGGAAGCGTTCGCGGAGATAATGCAAATTCCCGCGGGGTTGCCCGGAACAATAGCGTTAGGCGTTTTGGCTGGAGCCGCAATGAGGAATCACGCGATAAAGATAACCGAAAGCTGGGTTGAGCCGTTATGTCTGTTTGTGATTGGGTCGGCGGAATCGGGCGGCTCCAAAAGCCCGACGGTTAAAGCGATGGCGAAACCGTTATACGCATATGAAAAGTGGTGGAATGATAACCACAAGGCGGAAGTCGCGGAATATGAACAACGCAAACAGCTTCTTGAGCAGGACTTAAAAACCCTGAAATCGCAAAGAATCGGTAAAAATAAGGACGAGCGGGAAGCGTTATTGCGGAATATATCCGACTTAAACGAGGAGCTTGAGGGTTTAGAGGTAAAGAAAGATTTAAGGCTAACCGCGCAGGATTCCACGCCGGAGGCTCTTGAGCTAATAATGCAGAATAACGATGAGTGTATGACGCTGATAAGCACCGAGGGGAGCAAGGTATTTGAATCTATGCTGGGTCGTTATGAGAAAGGGGGTAACATATCGTTGTATTTACAAGCGTCCACCGGCGACGAGCTTAAAACAGACCGTATGGGACGCCAGTCAATATCAATGTCCTCGCCAAAGCTGACTATGATACTGGCGGTACAGCCCGATGTGATACAGGAATTGTTTGAAAACAAAAAAGTCAAGTCGCGCGGGTTAATGGGGCGGTTCATCTATACGGAAGTGAACGTACCGCCGGGAGAAAAAGAGCCGCCGAGAAAAGCGGTTCCACCTGACTTGCAAGTTAACTACAGCAAGGCTGTCTACAGGATATTAAATTCTCCCGGCGGCGTACTGGTATACGACAAAGAAGCGCAAGAGCGGTATTGGGAACACTGGACAGCTCTGGAGCGCTTGAAAAGAATCGGAAGCGACTATTCCAATATGGACGAGTGGCTAACCAAGGCGCAAAGCAATACCGCAAGAATAGCCGCTATACTGCATACGGCGGGTGGGAACGGAGTACAATACCCGATTACGCTTGATACTTTGGAATGCGCCATCGCGCTTATGCGATACTATCTGCTTCAAGCCGCTAACATCTATTCGGACAATATTAAGAGCGACGATACATCAAGCTGTAAGTATCTGCTGGCAGTCCTGAAAAGGAAAAATATGCGTGAGTTTACAAGGACTGATATTTATCAACCGACCAAGAAGAAACGAGGTTTTGACCTTGACGAGACGCTAAACATGTTGCAGGAGAAAGAGTATCTTAGAGTACGTTACGAGACGTCCCCCGGCGCAAAAAGACCAACTAGAATATACACACTCAATCCGAAAATTGTATGGCAACCCGAATAAAAGGTAATAACCGAATAAAAAGGGGATTAAATAGGATTTAGTTACAAACCCGTAAAGACCCGTATCTATTGAGTTCATCGATTAAAAGGGATAAAAGGGATAAAAGGGTAACAATCTCAATCTTCTCAATTATTATTATTCTGATATATATATCTGTATATATATATATAAATACAAGTAATTATATATGCGCTATGTTACCCTTTTTACCCTTTTTACCCTTTTAATCGGGAATAGTAGACAAAACATAAATAATTATGTTAATATTAACAAAGTTTGGAGAAAAACACTATGCGAATCTTATCTTACGATGAGGATTTGTCCGTAGATATTACAAATATGACAATATTTATTGACCAGTCCGCAATATGGATATGTCCAAATGGCGAGCAGGATAACACAGAACACTGGACTATCCTCCACGCGTATTCGACTGTCTCCGCGGCAAGAAAAGCGTTCCGGGAATTATGTGAACGGCTCGGTCCGCATATCGAAATGCCTGACGACGAGGGGCTGACCGACTACGAGCGACGTTAAAACGCGCTGTGCGTTAAAATTAGTGGGGTACACGCAATTTTTATAGCGAACTGGTGTAACTTGCTTAGTTAGATAAAACAATTGCGTAGAGCCGCCTTAAAGCGGCGTACGCGATGAAAGGAAAACACAATGACAAATTTTGAACACTGGAAACAGGGATTGACCGTCGAATATCTTATTGACAAGATAGACGTTTGCGACGAATGCCCGGCTAGCGAATACTGTTACGCGGTCGGGATAGCTCCCGAATTTTGTGAATCATCATTACGCGAATGGGCCGGCAGTCCATACGTCGAGCGGAAATGCCTCGCGTGTAAGTATTGCGACCTTAGCGCGAAAGACGAGCCGTGCCATAGTTGCAGCCGTCTCTATACCAGGGATACCGCAGATAAGTGGGTGGCAAAATGTCAAGACGATACATAGGCATTCTCGCGGCTGTAGGCGTTCTGTACGCGGCGATACTCGCGGACAAGCTGCTCAACGCTCCGCGACGCCCGGAACCGCCGCTCCCGACAGTAACGGTAACTGCACCGGAGCCTACGGAGTACCTGCCGGAGCTTACTCCGGCGATGGAAACAGCAACAGGCTGGAGCTACGATATTCCGGAAACTCCGGCGAAGCCGAACGCCCTATGGGCGGAGCCGGTCGCTACGCCGGTACCGCTCCCGCAAGACGAGATTATGGCGATTGCGCGGACGATTACGTTTGAGGTCGTAGAGGGTAACTCCCAAGAAGCCGTAGCCGTCGCGTGGGTGATAATCAACCGCGTGGAAGACAAGC